>JBHEKO010000194.1:0-5231 GCA_041859475.1 Candidatus Hydrogenedentales bacterium | reverse complement strand
CGTTCCCTCGACCGAAATCGGGCCCGTGTGGTCCGTCTTGTTGCCGAGTTGGCCAAGGTCGATGATGTGCGCTCCGCGATCCGTCACTTCGCCGCCGGAGTAGTCAAGGTTGTATCGGAACCAGAAGTGGCAACGCTTCTCGGTGTACGGCGCGCACGGCGCCGGTCCAAGCCACATATCGTAGTCCAGTTCCTCGGGAACCGGCATGACCGGCTGAGGAGGAATCGGGCCGTGATTGTCTCTCGGCAGGTTGCATCGAAGCGTATGCAGCTTGCCGATGCGGCCGTTCCGCACCAACTCGCAGGCATAACGCGCATTGTCGCGCGAACGCTCATGGCTACCGGTCTGAAATACGCGTCCATACTGGGCAACCGCATTGCATACCGCGCGGCCTTCGCCGATGGAATTGGCGAGCGGCTTTTCGCAGTACATGTCTTTTCCAGCTTTGGCCGCCGCAACGGCAACCACGGGGTGCCAGAAATCAGGCGTGCAAATAGTCACGGCGTCAATGTCTTCGCGGGCCAACAGGTCGCGAAAGTCGTTGTATTCGTCGCACCCTTTGTACGAGCCATCCGCCTTCTGGGCCGCGTAGGTCTGCTCGACTTTCTCCTTGGCGCCCGCGCGGTGTTTCGAATCGACGTCGCATACGGCAATGACCTGCGCGTCGGGTTGGCCAAGAAATGCGCCCATGTTGTACGAGCCTTGTCCCCCAACGCCGATACACCCCATGACGATGCGATTGCTTGGGGCCACCGTGCCGTTCAGGCCCAGGGCCGAAGCAGGTACGATGTACGGGAAGCCTACCGCTCCCACCGCAACTGCCGCGCCGCGGCCCAAGAACTGTCGCCGGGATATCCCTTTACCTCTCACTCCCTCTCTCCCCTTCTTACGTTCCATCTCTAGCTCCTCTGTGGGCGGAGCAACCGCCCGATCGGTTTATTCGCGAATAGGACTTAGACTCGCCACGGTGCGCGCATCGAGCGAGAAAGCATGCCGTTTGCCTCTTCGTCGCTGGGGAATCTCTCCGCATCGGGATCCCACGTGAGCGACCGTCCAAGCAACAGGGAAATCGACGCAATATGGCAGATGGAGGCCGACCGGTGCGCAATCTCGATCGGGGCCGCCGTCTCGCCGCGCGTCTTAACACAATCAATGAAATTGCGGGGATGATCGTCGCTCTTGTACAGATGAATCTCGTTGGGACCAATCCGCGACTTCGAGATCGACTCGGGATTCGAGCGAATGAAGTCGCTCTCCACATAGAGTTCACCCTCGGTCCCCTCGAAACGCATCCCCCACTTCGACGTATCGGCGGTCGCGGTCGAAAGCATCTTCACGCCGTTCTTGTACGTGAACGTAATCTCGTGCTCGATGGGTGCATCGAACAACCCCGCGCGCGGAAACTTGCCCGTCGCCTCGATTGAGATGGGCCCGGTGAGGTCCGTGCCGTTTCCCCACTGGCCGATGTCGTAGTAGTGCGCGCCCCAGTCGGAGATGTAGCCCTCCGAGTAGTCCATAATCCATCGAAAATTGAAGTGACACCGGCCCGGCGCATAGGGCGCCCATGGGGCCGGCCCAAGCCACATATCGTAGTCGAGGCCTTCCGGTACGGGTTGCAGCTTCTCGAGCGCAGCCCGATCGCCGCCCTCAATGTAGTAGCCTATCGGAAGGCCGATATGAATGGTCTTCAATTCGCCGATACGCCCGTTGCGTATCATTTCGCAAGCGATCCGGCACATGGGCCGCGACCGGCGCCACGTACCCGTCTGCAGCACGCGGCCATACTCGCGCACGACCCGGCACATGTCCTGCCCGTCGGCGACCGTCAGCGAGATGGGCTTTTCGCAGAAAATATCCTTGCCCGCCCGCGCGGCCATGGCGACCATAACCGAGTGCCAATGGTCCGGCGTGCTGATGCACACGGTGTCGATGTCGTCGCGCGCGATGATCTCGCGAAAATCGTTGTACGCTACGCAGTCCTCGTTGCCGTACCGCTCGTTGACCCCGTGGCGCGCTTTCTCCCGATTGTCCTTGTCCACATCGCACACGGCCACGACTTGAACGTCGGGCAGCGCAAGAAAGGCCCCCATATTGCTGGAGCCGCGCCCCCCCACTCCGATGCAAGCCATCGTGAGGCGCTCGCTCGGAGGTACAGCCCCGGCCGCGGAAGCCGGCACAATCATCGGGAACCCGGTGATTGCGGCAGCGCCCGCCGCGGCGCGACTCAGAAACGCGCGCCTGCCGATGCGCTTCTTAGGCTTCTGTTCATTCGACTTGCTCATGACTTCAACTCCCACACACGCTCTTGGTGCTGTATGTGAAACGCCCGGACGCTAGAAGATCCCCCGATGGTCTCGCGTCTTTCGCGCCAGGCGTGTGACATCCGCCTGCACGGCGAGAGCGCCAAACTCGTCCCACGTGGCATTCGGCAGATTCTGAACGGAATCCAGAAACCGCCGCCGCTCGTGGTCCGAAACCAGTCCCTCGGTCAGCGTTTCAAACTTGTGTATATAATCGGAGCGTCCGAACGGACGCGCACCCAGAGGATGCGCATTGGCCACGGCCAGCTCATCGATTAACGTCTCTCCGTTGGACATTCGCACCTCGACACGCCCGCCGAATGTCTTCTCCTTCGGGTCGCTCGTGTGATACCTGCGCGTCCATTCCGGGTCTTCAACGGTGCTTATCTTGTGCCACAGCCGGACGGTGTCGGGGGTCGCCGCCCGTTGCGGACTGTAGCTATCGACATGGTGCCAGCGCCCGTCCTGCAAAGCCACCGCAAAAATGTACATGATGCTGTGGTCCAAGGTTTCGCGGCTAGCCTTGGGATCCATCTTCTGCGGGTCGTTGGCCCCTGTGCCGATCACATAATGCGTGTGATGACTCGTGTGAATCGTGATGGATTCGATATGCTCGAAATTGGCGATCCGCGTGCGGAGCCGAAACGCCAGATCGATTAGCGCCTGCGACTGGTACTCGGCCGAGTGCTCTTTCGTGTACGAATCGAGAATGGCCCGCTTGCTCTCGCCCGGCTCGGGCAACGGCACTTCGTACCGCGCATCCTTTCCGTCCAGCATATAGGCAATCACGCTGTCTTCGCCCTCATAAATGGGCGACGGACTCTTCTCTCCGCGCATGGCCCGGTCGACGGCCTCCACGGCCAACTTGCCCGCGTGGGCCGGCGCATAGGCCTTCCAACTCGAAATCTCGCCCTTGCGCGACTGACGCGTCGTGAACGAAACGTGCACGGCTTGCTGCACCGCTTGATAGATCGTATCCGCGTCGAGCCCAAGAAGCGCGCCGATACCAGCCGCCTGCGCGGGACAAAGATGCGCGATGTGGTCCTTTTTGTGCTTGTGAAGACAGATAGCACGCACAAGGTCAATTTGTATTTCGTAGCCGGTCAATATCCCCCGAATCAGATCCTTGCCCGTCAGCTCGCGCTGCTTACCGCATTGCTGAGCCACCGCGAGGATAGGGGGAATGTTGTCGCCGGGGTGCGAATAATCTGCGGCAAGAAACGTGTCGTGCATGTCCAGCTCACGAACCGCCGTCCCATTCGCCCACGCCGCCCATTCCGCCTCGAAGGTCTGCGCGGCGGGCATCCCGAAGAGGGTCGCCCCACCGCGCCGGGGATGGCACAGAGCCTGAGAGCGCGCATTGGCCACAGGAGTCCGGTTGATCGCGGCAATCGCCACCGACGCATTGTCGATGATGCGGTTGATGACCATGTCTTGCGCGGCTGGATCGAGGGGGGCGGCATCTGCTGCTACTGCCGCGATTTTCCAGGCCAGTTGGCTTGTCTTGTCCAGGGCGACCTTGGACGGGTACACCGTAACGGTATGAAGCTTCATGCAGTCGGACAATCCCCGTGCCTGAGTTGCTGTTCCGCGGCGCGCTGCCGCACAAGAGCGGCAAACGCGCCTATAGTACTCTTCGCGGAACGGTTGCTCAAGGTTTCGAATCCGCGACTCTCGTATCCGCAACGTGCGTGCACGGCAGCTCCCGATGACGCGGCGCATGTACTCAACAGCTACAGTTGGACGCGAGGTGCGAATGCGCGCAAGGTAGTTGATGCCGCCGAGACAGGAATCTCATGTCCAATGCATCAGGCTTCTGCCAGAAGCCGGAAATACCCCTTAATACACGATGGTGTACGCACGCAAATTTGAATGTGGTTCTTTTCCCGAAAGCCAGAACCCGGGTACAGCGGAGGTCCTTCAAAGAAAACGCCTCGAACAGTGTCGTAACGGAATTTGCCCTGACCATGCAGTGTTTCTATCACCGCGCAGTCAAGATTTCGTCTCAACAATTCGCCGGTTTCTTCGTCCCGTTTGTTCTCGGGCATGCGGGTGCCTGCGACAGCCACGGTCGCGCACAGGAATTCGTGGGATTCCTGAACTATGCGGAGCGACTTCGATTCCAGAAGATTCAGGCACTTACCCGGATCGATAACGGCCCCAAGGACAAATGGTTCCTTTATTGGGACTTTCCCTTTTCGGGGTTTCTCCCGAAGCTCCTGGGCAAATTGCAGAGCCCGGTCTGGATTGTTTTCCCAGAAGTAGACTCCATGACCGAGCCAGTCGTACTCATTCTCGCTGTGACTCAAGTGCAGAGCCTTGCCGGAAAGTACTTTCTCTCCTACTGCTCTGTCGCAGCCATGAAAGCCAAGTATTAACGACGTGGGGCTTGTATACATGCCTTATCTGTAGGCTTTGGCCAACTTCCCGGACTTCGTAATAATGCCAACCTTTGCAAGGAATTCCTTCGCATTTTCTTTCGAGGCGCAAACGTCCCGCTTGAACCTCTTGATAGCGTCGACCTGCTTCTGCAGCTCTTTGTCGGACATTACCTGTCTCCACTCGCGTACAGTGATACCAATCTGTCGCCTCTAATTGTAGCCTCTATCCCAGGCTTTCTCAATTGCTCGATATTCACTTTTTACTCAGCGCCTCCTGTCGCAGCAGGCCATAAATCAGCAAATCGCAATACGCATCCCCCTTCTTCACCGCCTGGCGCAACTGCCCTTCCAAGACAAACCCATTCTTCTCGAGCACCCGCGTGGATGCCGGATTCCATCCGAACACGCCTGCTTGAAGCCTGATGATGGGGTACGTCGCGAAGATGTGCTCCACCATCAGCTTGGCCGCTTCCGTGGCGATTCCTCTTCCCCAGCAGGGTTCAGCCACCCAATACCCGAACTCCATCTCATGCTCGTGGGTAGCTTCATC
>JBHEKO010000174.1:0-4782 GCA_041859475.1 Candidatus Hydrogenedentales bacterium | reverse complement strand
CTGATTCGTGTACTCGAATGGCTTGAGAAGATTATGTACGCCTCGCCTAGCCACATCGTGACCGTAGGCGATGGGTACAAGCGACGCTTGATGGAAAAGGGCGTGGCGGAGCGGCGAATCTCGGTGATCATGAACGGGATTAATCGCGAGCTTTTTGTCCCGCGCGAAGGCGACGAGGCGATGAAGCGGCAATACGGCGTTGAGAACAAATTCGTGTGCAGCTATTCCGGCACGATCGGCATGGCCTGTGGCCTTGAGATTGTTCTGGAGGCAGGGCTGAAGCTGAAGGAACGCGGTATCGACGAGATTGTCTTCCTTCTGGTCGGTGATGGGGCGTCCCGAAAAGACCTCGAGGTGCAGGCGAAGGAGCGTCATCTCGACAACATTGTGTTTACCGGCCGCCAGCCCAAGGAAATGATGCCGGAGTTCCTGGCAATTTCAGACGTATGCCTGGTCCACTTGCGCAAGACGGATCTGTTTACGACTGTCATGCCCTCGAAGATTTTCGAGGCGGCCGGAATGACCAAGCCCATCATCAACGGCGTGGGCGGATTTGCGGCGGAATTCATCGAAAAGGCGGGCGCGGGGATCAACATCGAACCGGAGAACAGCGACGAGCTAGTCGATGCGCTTCTTCAATTGCGAGACAAGCATGAGCTTTGCGCATCGTATGGCAAGGCCGGACGAGAATATGTCGTGTCCCGATTCGACAGGGATACGCTGGCTGATGACTACCTGAAGATCATCCAATCGGTGGTTACGGATAAGGACGCTGTGAAATGAAGATCGTCTGTGTGGCGGGGGCGCGGCCAAACTTCATGAAGATTGCGCCGCTGATGAGCGCGTTCAAGGCCGAGCCGTCCATTGAGGCTATGCTGGTCCATACGGGGCAGCATTACGACGAGAAGATGAGCGACCTATTCTTTCGCCAGCTTGAGATTCCCGAACCGGACATCAACCTGGGTTGCGGCGGGGGTAGCCACGCACAGCAGACGGCTGCGGTGATGACCGCGTTTGAGCCGGTCGTGCTGGAACAGAGACCGGATGCGGTGCTGGTGGTGGGCGATGTCAACTCGACCATCGCCTGTGGTTTGGTTGCCGTCAAATTGGGAGTCAAACTCATCCATGTTGAGGCCGGTCTGCGCAGCAACGACCGCACCATGCCAGAGGAGATTAACCGCGTGCTGACCGACGCCATCAGTGACTTGCTCTTCTGCACGGAGCAGTCAGGGGTGGACAATCTTCTTCGCGAGGGCATCGCCGAAGAGAAGATTCACTTGGTTGGCAATGTCATGATTGACACGCTCCTAAAGAATCGCGCCAAAGCCGAGGCAGCTTCAATACTTGAAGACCTGAACCTAACCCCGAGCGAGTATGCCGTTGTAACCCTGCACCGTCCTGCGAACGTGGACAATCCCTCGGCGCTGGCCGGGCTCGTGGATGTGCTGGATGCAGTGCAGTCGGACATGCCCGTTATTTTTCCTATCCATCCGCGCACCCGCAAGCATTTGGTGACGACCGGACTTAGCGTGCGAGTGGATGCCATGCCCAATCTGCGCCTAATGGATCCTGTTGGATACCTTGAGTTTCTAAAGCTCATGGCAAACGCCCGCATTGTGTTGACCGATTCGGGAGGTATCCAGGAGGAAACGACCATCCTTAGAGTTCAGTGCCTTACCCTTCGCGACAACACGGAACGCCCTATCACCTGCGAGGTTGGCACCAACCGCCTCGTGGGAACCGAACCGAACGCGATAATCTCCGCCTACCGCAAGACAATTAGCGCTGCCACCGACCACGAAGCCTCAATCCCTCGGTTCTGGGATGGCCACGCCGCTGAGCGCATTGCGGAGATTATCTTGACTGGAATCTGAGGGACTGCGAATTCGCTCTATGCTCTTTGCACTCTTGATCGGACGAGTTGACGATGCGCCAAGGCAAAGACCTGCTCTTGGAAGGCAAGTGTGAAAGAACATTTAGCCTGCGGGAGAGGATTCGGATGTGTACGCGGGGCAAGAGTAACCGTGTTCCTGACAGCCGCGGTCGTCATTCTATATTCCTGCGATATCCTGTCCGGAAATTGCGATAGTGGGAGCGCGAGCCCGTTGTTGTGCAGGGATGGGCAACTTGGCTAGGATCGGCGTGCTTGCTGTACTCTCGGAAGCAGGGTTGGTAAATCGAGGTTACCATCACTATTGACTAGGAAAGAGGGTTCTCCCCCGCCTCGTGCAAGAAGCAAGTGCTTCTTATGCCAGCACTTTGGCTCAGAAATGGGAAGGTTTTCGAGTGCGAATCACTAAGCTCCTGATGCGTCTCGCTTGCCTCGTTTGCGCCCCGTTCGTGCTGTTTGCGCCAGCTTCGTGCAACGGACCAGTATCGCGTCCGTCCTCGGAATTGCGCCCGAACATTGTGTGGATCGTGCTGGACGCCTGCCGCGCTCAGAACCTGTCGTGCTACGGCTACAATCGTCCGACTTCGCCTAACATAAACCGTCTCGCGTCAGAGGGAGTTGTGTTCGATGCCGCCTATGCGCAGGCGTTCGGCACAACGATTTCCGTCCCGTCCTATATGACGGGGCGCTTTTTCCCGACGTCATGTCTCGATACCAGCGATTGGCGCGACATGTTCCGAGTCCCCCCCCAGGATGAAGCACTTCTGCCGACACTTATGACGCGGAATGGCTATGACACAATGATGGTTTCTGCACACCCGTGGATGACGCCGTATTGCAGACTATGGAAGGCCTTCGGAGAATCCATCGGAGTACCGCCGGCGGCGGGCGAGGCGTACGCCGACTTTGCGGCGCTGAACGCGGCAATACGCCGCCTGCTTGATTCTCCCCGCAGCCGTCCATTCTTCTTGTACGTCCACGCTCTGGACACTCACTTTCCGCACAGGCCAATGCCTCCCTTCGACAAGTGGATCGACAAACAATACGAGAGTGCTGCCGTCGAGGCCGCCAATGATGGGAAGGCGATCGGAAATGAGTTTAGCGAAGCCGACAAAGAACAGTTGAGAGGCCTTTACGACGGGAGCGTTGCTGCTGCAGACCAAGCTATCGGCGATCTGATGACACATTTCTCATCGAAGGGTCTGCTGAGGAATACCCTGTTCATCATCAGCTCTGATCACGGGGACCTGCTCGGTGAAGACGGTTCGTCGGTCGGGCATCCATGGGAGTTATGTGAGGAGATTATGCGCGTACCGTTGATAATGTCCGGTCCTGGAATTCCAAAAGGGCGCCGCATTGGGGCACTTTCCCAGAACGCCGATATCGTTCCCACGCTGATAGACGTGTTGGGCATTAACAGCGAGGCTATCTGTGATGGAAAGAGTCTCAGGCCACTTTGGGAAACTCTGTCGCCCAAGCCTTTGCACAAGTACGTATTCTCTCGATACGCAGCTCGCTACGACTCGCCGCCCGTGTACGTCCTTCGCGACGAGCACCATGTCTTTTCCATGGACGCTTTGACCGGAGAACGGCACCTTTATTCCGCGCCTGCCTGGATAGCGCAGCGTATTGATGTGTTTGCCAAAGATCCTTCCGCCGCCGTCGTCTTCGAAACGTATTTGCAGCGGGATATACTCCCGCGTTACCAATCCTATGCCGCACTACCCCGCTCCTCGCCAGATGTGCCGTTCATAGAGAACTTGGATCAGGTAGGTATGGTGCCTGCCGAAGCAGTGCGCATTGAAACCGGTGGCCCGCTCGATGGCACAGAGTACACCGACAATCGGTGGTCGTTCGGCAAAGGCAAAGTGTGGAGTAATTATGCGGAAGACGCTCCTCCTCTCACTCTGCGATTTGACGTTCCAAGCGGGACATACCTTGTTCAGGCAGAACTCTATGCCGACGCCGATCATAGAGGCCATCCTGCTTCTGCGTTGTCTGTGCAGGCGCAAGATGACACACAACCCAAACGAATCGCGACTGACTTGCCTGACGGGCAAGAGGCGTATGTATTCGTTGATATTGGCACATATACGGTTGTTGATGGTGTCTTTCGCATCATCATTGACGAGGCTGATCGGGAACACTGGGTCTACCTGAAGCGCTTGCGCTTCGTCCCCTTAGACCCAGAGGTGGGCATGCCAGAGCGCGAGAATTCCCGGTCCGAACAGCTCCGGGCTTTGGGCTACCTGTAAAGTTTGCCTGCCATATCCGGCAAGCACGCAGCTTGAGTTTTGGCATAAGCGAGCTCCCGCCAATTTTCTTCTTCCATTCTCAATTCTTCTGGTATATAGTGGCGACACATAGCACAGCCACGCATAGCAGGGATAAGGTATGTGGCATAAGAGGACTGGCGTAATTGAAAAGGTTTATGAGGGATGGGGGCTACTGATACGAGGGGGCTGGAAGTTGCAGGCTGTTTGGAGAAATCCAAACATATAGACCGGGGGCGGGGGATTTGGCTGCGTGCGTATACGGGGCGGCGCGAGGCTATCGGCACGGGGGAACGTGCGGGATATGAGGCGAGTCGCTGTCCTGGCATCACGCAGACTGGCCAAGATTGGCCGGAGATGTTCTGGGGGACTCCTGAAAGCCGACATCCTTGCTATGTCTATGATATTCAATGACTTAAACGATTCATGCGCCAATTCATGTGAGTCATTCGAAGCTGTAAACAGGTCATTTCAGGCTTCAAATGAGGCGTTCGCAACAGGGAATGGGGCGTTTGAAGCTGCGAATGAAGCGTTCGTAACTGGGAACGGGGCATTCGATACCGCAGGTGCGCTGTTCGAAGCAGCGTACGCGGCAATTGAAACGGCGAATACGGCGAT
>JBHEKO010000580.1:0-11101 GCA_041859475.1 Candidatus Hydrogenedentales bacterium | reverse complement strand
TGCACGTCGTCCAACACGTCCTTGATGCTGCCCGCCACCTGCCCCGCCTGGTTGAACAAGTCGCCCTCGCGCACAGGAATCTCCGTGCCGCTCGCCAGGCGCTCCGCTTCGGGCTCGCCTGTCGCGATCTCCAGGTGTTTCTCCGCCGTCAACGTCGTCTGGCTCACATAGGCAACGGAGTCTTTGTTCACAGGCAAATCCGGCGGCACTGCCGCCTCCACGCGAACATACGTGAGCCGCTCCATGTCCGGAAGGATAGTCCGCACGCGCCCCACCTTCACTCCGCCGAATCGCACATCCGCCCCGCGGTTCAGGCCCAGCGTATCCTTAAAATAGCAGATGAACACCTTCTCGTTTTGTTTCGGCCGATACCCGTTGATCACCGCCAGAAAGACGATGAACAGGCCAATACTCACAAGCACCAGGATGCCTGCCTTGATCTCCGTCGCCGTAAAATCATTCTTGCGCGCGGGCATTATCGTGTGTTTCCCTGCCGTTCCTCGTGAACCAACACTGTCATTTCCCTACTTCGAGTCGCCAAGCATTCATTCGCACCGCTCTTCGTACCGTCGGCTATCTTCGAACCGTCGGCTTTCTTCTGTACCGCCGGCTTCCAGTCGGCTCTTCGCTCGCCAAGGTGACCCTGCTCGACAGCTCGACCGACCACATGACGCTCGACGTGACGCTCGACGCGCCGGCAATCCTCGTGAATACGGACGCCTATAGCAAGGGCTGGCGTGCGATGCCGGTTGTGCGTGGACCGCAAGCGCATTACGAGGTGCTGGTGGCGGACCACGCGCTACGGGCTATCCCGTTGGCCGCGGGGCAGCACACGATTCGATTGGAATATGCGCCCGTGGCGTTTCGGGTGGGGATGTGGGTGTCGGTTGTGGCGTGGGCGATGTTTGGGGCTGCGGTGGTTGGTTGGGTGGTGCGGCGTAGAAGAGAGAATGCGCGCCAAGCCGCGAGGAATCGTGTGTTGCCGTCGTCGTCAGGATAAGGGGGAGCCGGTCCAGATCAAGACTGCCAGATAGCGACTAATCGCGGGCATAGAGAAATGCTCTCCCGGACCGCCGTCTTGATCTGGTCGTCGGTCCAGTCGGGATGTTGCATGCGCATGCCCGCGGCCTTCAGTTCCTTCGCGGAATCGTGAGGGCGTTGTAGACCGGTCCCCGCGACGGGGTGGGGTTACGAGACCACGCGGATTTCGGGAGCGCATCTACGGTTGCATCGGTATGCCCGAGCCACTTGCACACTTTCAGTGTGCTTTTCGTTATGTTTTGTCGCCCTAGGGTGCCGCATGTCGCAAGCGCAACATGCGGCACCCCAGGCCGGGGAATTACGTGCCTTCGGCACTAAGAGGGCACAGGGGAGTTCAATTTGGGTTGTGGTGCAGGCATCCAGCCTGCATACGGGAGCAGGCTGGATACCTGCACCACAAGAAGACTTACACGTTGGTCCGCGTCTTGCTCGGAGTTGTGTCTGGACACAGTTGTTTCCTGGGACTGGGGATGAGAGAGGAATTCAATCTGTAAATTGTGTAGATTTGTCAAAAGTATGTTATACTAATTCCTGCAATGGCACGTGAAGCTGATTGGTGACCGCAAGGTCTTGATATATATATAGATACCGCGATTTCGCTGGTGCCTGGGTGGGCCTGGATGGCTCTCCGGGGCGTGGTATATTGTTGTCAAGGGTACGACGCGGGAGGGATTGTGCGGCTGTGCGTGGGCGCTGGCTTATGAGAGGGCTATTCGCCGAACGGATTTCGGAGCGGATCACATGAGAATCGCTATCCTGGGTACGCGTGGGATTCCGGCGAATTATGGCGGGTTCGAGACGTTTGCGGAGGAGTTGTCGGTACGGCTGGCGGCGCGGGGCCACGACGTGACGGTGTATTGCCGGAAGGCGAGCTATGAGGAGCACCTGACGGCGTATCGGGGCGTGCGGTTGGTGCCGTTGGCGAGTGTCCATACGAAGCACCTCGATTCCATCACCCATACCTTGTTTTCCACCTTGGACCTTGTGCGGCGGGGGGCGGATGTGTCGCTGTATTGCAGTTCGGGCAATAGCACGTTTATCTGGTTGACGCGGTTGTTCGGGATTAAGGTGGTCATGAATCCGGATGGGTTGGAGTGGGAACGGGCGAAGTGGAGTCCTTGGGCGAAGCGGTATCTGAAGTTCGCGGAGTGGATGTCGGCGAAGTTCGCAAACGTGTTGGTGGCGGATTCGCGGGTGATTAGCGAGTATTATAAGAAGAAGTTCAACCGGGACACGGCGTATGCGGCGTACGGGGCGGATATCGTGGAGCGTGGGTACCGGCCGGATTTGCTTGCGCCTGTCGGGGTGGAGCGGGAGAAGTATTTTCTTTTCGTGAGCCGGTTGGAGCCGGAGAATAACGCGCATCTGGTGGTGAAGGCGTTCGAAGGCGTGAAGACGGACATGAAGATGTTGATTGTGGGGAGCGCGCCGTTCGCGGACGAGTACATTCGCGAGCTGAAGTCGACGAAGGACTCGCGGATTTTGTTTCCTGGGGCGCTGTACGGCGATGTGTACAAGGCGCTGCGGGCGAATGCGTACGCCTACATCAACGCGATGGAAGTGGGCGGGACGCATCCAGCGATTTTGGAGGCGATGGGCGCAGGGAATTGCGTGTTGGTGAGCGACATTTCGTATAACACGGAGGCGGTGGCGCACGCGGGCGTCCATTTCCGCAATCGAAACGTAGAGGACCTTCGCGATAAGATTCAGTGGCTGATAGAGCACCCGTTGGATGTGGAGAAGTTTCGGGCGGAGGCGGTGGAACGCGTCCGCACCGAGTACGACTGGAACGCGATCGCGGACGATTATGAGCGTATCTTCGAAAAACTCATCGCCCCTTAAGCAGGACCTTGCGATGGACCCGAACGTCATCGAGCGGATCGGCGCGTCGCGGTACCGGCTGATCAAGCTGTGGGTGGCGGACGTGAACGGGCTGTTCGAGTCGGCGTTGGCTCCGCATGTGGACGGGGACACGGTGTTGTTGGACGCGGGGTGTAGCCGGGGCGACCCGGATATTCCTTCGCTGGGGCGGGCGGGCCGTTGCGTGGGGTGCGACGTGGATATGCCGGGGCTTCGGGCGAACGCGATTGCGCGGGACCGGGTGTTTGCGCCGCTGGATGCGTTGCCGTTCAAGAACAACGCGTTCGACGCGATTGTGTGCAAGTTTGTGGTTGAGCACTTGGCTGACCCGTTGGCGGCGTTCCGCGAGTTTGCGCGGGTGTTGCGCCCCGGGGGGGTGGTGGCCGTGTTGACGCCGAACCGGTTCAGTCCGTTCGCGGTCATGTCGAGTTTGATCCCGCATGCCGTGAAGGCGGGGTTCAAGGGTTTCTTGTTCGGCGGCCACGAGGAGGACACGTTTCCGACGCTGTACCGCGCGAACACCCTCGGGCGGCTGGATCGATTGATGCGCGAGGCAGGTTTTTTCCCACTTCGCTTGGAAATGCTAGCCGGGATGTGGGCGTTCTTTATCTTTAATCGGCCCCTGGCCCTGGCGGTGCGTGGAGCGGAACGGATGATGATGCGCACGCCGGGGTTGCGGGGGTTGAGCACCCACATGCTGGGCGTATGGCAAAAGCCGCTGACGGCAGGAGCGACGTAGCATGGACTGGACAGGACGCAAAGTGCTGGTGACGGGCGCGGGCGGTTTTATTGGGAGCCACCTGGTAGAACGGCTTCTGTCCCAGGGCGCGGAGGTGCGCGCGGTGGTGCACGGAAACATGCGCGGGAGCATTGGGTATCTGGCGGGCGTGCCGAACCACCACACGAAGAACTTGGAGATTTGCGGGGGGAACATTCGGGACGGTGCGTTCGTGCGAGAGGCGTCGGAAGGGGTGGACACGATCTTCCATCTTGCGGCGATCACGAGCGTTGCGTATTCGTATTCCAACCCCGAGGAGACGATCGTCACGAACGTTTTCGGGACGCTGAACGTGTGCAACGCGGCGCGGCACGAGCATGTGCGGCGGGTGGTGCATACGTCGTCGGCGGGAGTGTACGGGACGGCGGTGGCGGGGAAGCCGATCAACGAGACGCACCCGGTGGCGGCGCACAATCCGTATACGGCGTCGAAGCTGGCGGCGGACTCGACGGTGGAGAGTTTTTACCTGAGTTACGATTTGCCGGTGACGACGTGCCGGATCTTCAACGTGTACGGTCCGCGGATTGGAAGGTTCTTGATTATCCCGACGATCATCCTGCAATTGATGCGGGGAAAAGAGCTGCGTCTGGGGGACTTGACTCCGACGAGAAATTTTACCTACGTAGATGATATAGTAAGTGCCTTCGTACGCATGGCTGAAGAAGACAGCGTGGTCGGCGAAGTGGTAAACTTCGGTTCGACTCGCGCAGTGACGATCGGCGAGTTGGCGCAAATGATCGCCAATTTCATGGGCAAGGACATGAACATTGTCACCGATCCCGAACGGGTGAGACCCAAAAAGAGCGAGATACTTCGCGTCGAGGCGGATAGCACCAAGGCGCGCGCGTTACTGGGATGGGAGCCGCAAATGTCTCTGGAAGAGGGGTTGCGGCGGACCATTGCGTGGATTGCGGCGGGCGGTTACGACGACGTAACCGTGCCTCACTGAGTACTCGAACGCGGAAAGGGAGACCAAGGGAAGGGATGGCTTCACGCAATTACCAAGGCGTGATTCTCGCGGCTGGTCACGGCTCGCGGATGGGACCGTTTGGCGAGTTGATGCCAAAACCCGTCGTGCCGATTTGCAACAAACCTCTTTTGGCCTATCAATTGGAGTCGATGCGGTCCGTTGGGATCGAAGAGATATTTATTGTCATTGGGCATTTGGGGCACCGTATTACGCAGATCATCGGCGATGGTTCGCAATTTGGTGTCCATGTGGAGTACGTCGAGCAGCAGCAACGGCTTGGGATAGCGCATGCGGTGGGCCAGCTTGAGCGGTTGATCGACCGTCCTTTTTTGTTGATGCTGGGCGATATCTACTTTGAGATTGACGACTTGCCGAGCATGTTCCGGGAGATGGAATCGCACGGCGCGGCGGCGGTAATTGCCGTCAAGGAAGAAACCGACGCGGAGGCTGTCAAGCGTAATTTCTCGGTGCAGCTTCGGGAGGACGGAACGGTGCGGCGGGTGATCGAGAAACCGCGGCATGTGCCTAACCTGTTGAAGGGCTGTGGGTTATACCTTTTTGGGCTCCCGATTTTCGATGCAATCCGCCGGACGCCGCGGACGGCGATGCGGGACGAATACGAATTAACCGACTCACTTCAAATTCTGATCGATTTCGAGTATCCTGTTCGCATTGCAAGGGTTGTGACTTGGGATGTGAACGTGACGTTTACGAGTGATTTGATCGCGTGTTCGCTGCATCAATTAAAGCAGAGAAATCTGCACCAACTGATCGGCGACGGATGTACCTTGGCTGACGGTGTGCAATTGCACGACACCGTGGTGGGCGATCGCGTGTCGATAACGCGGCCAGCCACGTTTGAACGCTGTGTTGTGATGTCCGATGTAACGTTGGACGACGGGCGCGATTATCGCGAGGCCGTCATTACGCAGAAGGCTCGAACCCATAGCGTCCCCGGACTGCTCCAGGAAAGCGCCCATGGTTCCTCGTAGACTGACACGATATTTGATTCTCGGCAGCGTTGGGCTTGTGGCGGCGTTGGTTGCGCCGTGCATTGCATTGGGTCAGGCGCAGGACCGTTTCCACGGCGTGCAACTCGACGAGAACAACCGGCTCATCATCGAGCAACTCGACAACCTATGCCGCATCGGGATTATCGAGCGCGGGCGGAGCAGCGGGCCTGATCTGACGGATGTGGTTACGCCGCAGCCTGGGATGCCGGCGCGCGTGACGCCGGAGCCGAGGTACCTGCTGGAGATACGGTCGGAGATAGTGGTGGCGTCGGCTCCGAACTACTTGCAGAACCCTGGCGAACGCTATCGCATTACGATCCAGACGGTCGATTTATCGCCGCCGTACGAGAACAGCTTCGAGGTGTGGGCGGAACCGGCGCGCGATTCTATTTTGTACGAGTTTTACAAGCTGAGCGTTGAGCAGACCGGAATTGAGCGCAAGGCGCTGGAAGCGGCAGGCCCGCTGGTGCTGGAGATTTTCAAGGAAGCGCAGGTGCTTCCCGCGGAGATTTACGCGAGCGTTTTGCGAAGCCGGTCGGGTTTGTTCCGCATTACGCCGGAGACCCGTCAGCGGCGGAAGATATTGCCGCCGCAGACGTTTGCGCCGCGGCCGGATTTTGGAAGACCTGAGTTGGGCGCGACGAAGCGGGAGCGCCAGCGTAGGATGTTGCCAACGGGAGCGACGGCACCGGGGGCGATTGCGGCTCCGACGCCGGGAGTGACCCCGCCCCAGACGATACTGAACGAACCGGTTCGACCGCGCGCGGTGGGTCCGACGCAAGTTGGGCAGCAACCGCCGGGCGCGTCAACAATAGGAAAGGCTGGCCGTTGAGGGTAGAACACGATTCCAATACCGTAGAGGTTACGCTGGATAACGCGGAAATATCCCGAGGAGCCGTGAGGATGGCTGTTTGGGAGTATGTGAGGAGGCGACAACCCATGAAAGCGATACCAGGTTCCGTGCTCGGGTGGGCCGCGCTCGTTGCGACGTTTTTGGCGGTCGCAGGGTGCACGGCTCCACGCGGGACGATCATGCTCGATCCCCAGGGCAAGTCGAAGGACGTGACGCCCGAAGAGATCGACCGCTTGAGCGGCGCGGATACGACGCCTTACCTGATGCAGGTGGGCGACAAGATCGGCGTGCAGTTCCGCGTGCGCGAATTCCGCGACGGTGAAACGCCGTGGGATTATCGCATCGAGGTGGGCGACAACATGGAAGTGCGTTTCAGCGCACCGTTGGGCGACACCGCCGAGTACAAGATCGACGTGGGCGATCTGCTTGGTATCAGCTTCCTGAGTAACTGGCAGCTCAACTCGAACCGTACGGTACGTCCGGACGGGTTCATCACAATGCCGCAGGTGGGCGATATCAAGGCCACCGGGATGACGGCGAAGGAGCTGGAGAAGAAGCTGAACGCGTTGTACAAGAAGACGGGGATCATCCAGGGCGATCCGATGATCACGGTGAACGTCGACTTCTCGAACCCGGACAGGCTTGAGAACATGAGCCGCGACGTGGTGGTGCGTCCGGATGGGGCAATCCGCGTGCCCGGCATCGACGTGGACGTGCACATCGCGGGGATGACGGTAGCCGAAGCGGGCGCGGCCGTGAAGGAGGCGTCGGTCAAGAAGCTGGCGAACGCGCCGGACGTAAGCCTCGTGGTATTCCCCTTCATCAATAACGCGCTTACAACGATGAACGGCCAATTCGCGGTGCGTCCAGACGGCAAGTTTTCGGTGCCGAAGATCGGGGACGTGCAGGCGGCGGGTTACAGTGTCGAGGAAGTGCGTCAGTACTTGAGCGAAGTCATGTCGGCAATGAACTTCAACGACGTCGAGGCGTCGGTGGATCTCGTTCAGGCGTCGGGCGCGCGCATATATGTGGGCGGCGAGACGAAGGTGAACGGGGTGTTGCCGCTGGAAGGCAGCCCGACGGCATTGTCGGCAATCTTGATGGCGCAAGGGCCGACGGAAGATTCGCGGTTGAACAGCGTGCTGGTCATCCGCCGGAATCCGAACGGGAAGCCGTATGTCTTCAAGACGAATCTGGCAAAGGTGTTGAAGAACGGGGCGACGGAGAACGACATTCTGTTGCGCGCGTTCGATATTGTGTATGTGCCGAAGAAGAACATCTCGAAGGCGGACCTGTTCGTGCAGCAGTACATCGACGAGATTGTGCCTTTCGACAACAGCCTGGGCGTTTCGGGTACGTATTACTTGAACACGCAGAAGACGCAGAGCAGGACGAAGAACCTGAATGGCGGCTTCACGATCGTGCCGTCGACCGACTCGATCATCGGTGGCGTGATCAATCCGTAAAGGTGCTCCATGCGCGAGTTCAACATACAGCAAAGGGCCGACTCCCCAAGCCGAATCATTGGCGCGGCATGGGAGACACAACAGCAACGGTCCGCGGACGCCCTGGGGCGGCGGGAGAGAGGATAGGAAGATGGACCAGCGTCAGCTTTTCTTGAGAGATATATTGACCGTGTTGTTCAAGCGGAAGAAGCTCATCGTTTTCTTCGCGATTGTGGTGATAGCGGCGACGTTCGGGGGCAATCAGATTTGGCCGCCGACGTATGAGTCGACGGCGCGCATTCAGATTTTGCCTGGGCGCGAGACGCTGCAATCGACGACGCCATTGACGTCGCAGACGATGAATCCGGTGATTACGATGTCGGTGGAAGACGTGAATTCCGAGATTCAGATCATGCTGAGCGACGACGTGCTGCGCAGTGTCGTGAAGGAATTGAAGCTGGATGAGGCGTCGATCAGTTCCGAGGGCGTGGTGCGGGGCACGTTGAGCAAGGCCCAGGAGGCGTATGCGAAGCTGCTGATCGCGTTGAAGATACGGAACGCGGCGAGTCTGACGGAACAGCGAGTGGAGAACCTGCGTTCGGCGTTGGCGGTGACGACGATCAAGGATTCGTACACGGTGGACGTGCGGATGCGGTGGGGAACGCCAGAGATGGCGCAGACGATCCTGACGACGCTGATTGCGAAGTACAAAGATAAGCACAACGAGGTGTTCTCGACTCCGAAGGAAGCCGACAAGGTGTTCTCGGAGAAGCTTACACAGATGCAGACGGAGTGGAGCGCGGCGCAGCAGGCGTTGAAGACATTCCGCGATTCGACGAAGGTTTACGAGTTGGACGAAGAGCGGAAGCTGTTGCTGGATCAGTACACAAAGGCGAAGAGCTTGGCCGTTCAGTTGGAACAGTTGGGCACCGTGGCGGCGGACGTCGATCCGGCAGCGGTCGCGAGCGACTCGACTATCATGTCGACGTTGGGGCGCGAGACGGCCAGCACGGTCATCACAGAGTTGCGGCTGCGCTTGCTTGAGTTGTTGCTGCGGCGCAACGAGACGGTGCAGTCGAAGGGACCGAACCATCCGGACGTGATGGGCATCAATAACCAGATCAAGCAAGCGACGACGCGGTTGAGTGAAGGTATCGCGAACGCGACCGAGTCCAACACGAAGCAGGTGACCGAGCTTGAAGCGCGCTTGAAGGAACTGAACGAGGTAATCGACAAGTTCGATTCCTTGAACAAAGAAGTCGAGATCAAGGAGAAGGCGTACGAGTTCATCGCGACGCAGGTTCAGGAGATGCGGGTCAACAATCTGTTGTCGGACGCGAAGGTGAACAACATCGCAGTCGTGTCGGAGCCGAGCCAGCCGACGAATCCGATTCGCCCGCGGAAGATGTTGAATCTGGCGCTTGCGTTGGCGGGCGGCATCATTGGCGGGTTCGGAATCGCGTTCTTCCTGGAATACCTCGACCATGGGATCAAGACGCCGGAAGATGTCGAGCATTATGTTGGCGTGTCTCCGATCGGGTCGTTCTTCCGAGGAGGGGACAAGCTGAATGCGGCGGAGGCGCAGCGTATAGCGTCGATGCTGGATGTGCTCGTGACGGAGAAGAACTTGCAGGTTATCGAGGTGACGAGTTCGGTGCGCGGCGAGAGCGCGGGGCGCGTTGCGCGGGCTCTGGGCGAAGCGTGGGCGGACGACCCGGCAGGTCCGACGTTGTTGGTCGATTTCACGAGCGACGGCGGGAAAGACGGACGTGGTCTGATGGATTTGGTGCTTGGCCAGGGCCGGTTGGACGACTTGGTTACCTCGTCGGGTTCGTTGTATTTGATGGGCCGCGGCGGTCAACGGGAAATCCCGACGTACTTGTGGCGTTCGGACCAGATGCAGCGCGCGCTGAGCGAGATGCGCGAACGGTTCATGCGGATTATCTTCAGCATGCCGCCGGTGTTGCAGTCGAGCGATTCGGTGAATCTCGCGCGGTTCAGCGACGGCGTCGTCGTCGTCATCCGCGGCGACAGTACGCGGCGTGAAGTGGTGCGGCGCGCGGTGGAGTCGTTGGCGGAAGCCAAAGGCCGTGTGTTGGGCGCTGTGATCACGGATCGGCGCCAGGTGATTCCTTCGAGCATTTACCGCCGCATCTAGGGCGGTTTGGAGAGACTTGGGCTGCGCGCGCCCCCGGGCTTCGGCTTGGGGGCGCGCAGTTTTTTTGGGGAGGGGGAGAGAAGTCAGAAGTCAGAAGTCAGAAGTGGCGCGGGGCGTGGGGCTGTTACGGCTTTTCTTTCCACCAGAGGCCGAGGAAGATGTTTGTCTGCAGGGTGGCTTGTATTTCGGGCCAGGCTGGGTCGAGGGGGGTGGAGCGGGAAAGGGTGAAGGCGCGGTCGAGTCCTTGCGGGAGGGTCACGGAGGCGGCGGTGCTTTTGCGGACGGGCACGGAGCCTTGGTTGGCGGCGTGTTGTCCGAGGACGAGGGGTCCCGTGAGCAGGTCGAGCACGGCGGCGATGGCGTCGCGTTTGGCGGCGGCGTAGCGTTGGAAGACGACGATGACGTCGCTGGAACGGAGCGAGATGGGGCCGTTTTTGCCGGGGACGGGTGCAATCCCTATCTCGAGATCGGTTCGTGGTTGGGCGAGCCATGCGCTGCTTGCCACGGTCATCGCAATGCGTCCGTCGTTGAATGAGCTCATTGCCGCGTCGCCTCTGCCGAATTTGCCCGGCGAGGCTATGCCGCCGTTGCGGAGGGACCAGAGGAAGTTCATGGTCTCGGTGGCGACGGGTTCGTTGAGGGCGCTGTGTCCGTCGCGATAGACGTCGCCGCCCGCGGACCACAAGGATTCGAGAAAGGGCAGGTCTCCCAGCGGGAATCGACGGTCGGTCCCTTGGCGAGGGGACGGGTCGAAAGACTTCGCGAAGTCGAGCAGCGCCGTCCACGTTTCGGGGGGCGCGGGGACTTCGGAGGGGGTGTAGAACAACACGGTGCAGAAACCGTCGGCGGGCAGGGCGTAGAGTGCCTCGCCGATGCGGTGGTCGCGCAGGACCTCGGGGCGGAGGTCGTCGAGGAAGGACTGCGGGAGCAGGGTGTCGAGGCGCGCGATGCGGCCGGCTTCGGCGAGATGCGGCAGGAGGTCG
>JBHEKO010000522.1:0-3267 GCA_041859475.1 Candidatus Hydrogenedentales bacterium | reverse complement strand
AGGGTAAACCTGCTGGTTCCCTTTTCCCTGCGGGCCCGTGCGGCAGCCCCCCTGCGCACGGGCCCGAAATCGTTCACCGTCTCCCCATTCGCACCGGCTTGTACCCTCTTCGCCCGGTCTCTGTACTGCTATCTGGCAACTTCTTCGTCTTCTTCGCGAAAGTTGGCCCCCAATTCCACTCTCTCTTCTGCGTTCCATGCGTTCTCTCGCGGCAAAGACTCTCTCACAATTCCCCATGTTCCCAGTGTTCCCCGTGGTTTGAAATTCTTCCCACTTGATTGAGCCTCTTCTCGGTTTTCATCAATGTTCATCGGTGTGAATCGGTGGCCGAGTCTCTTGGGTTGCAGCTCTGCTGCGTCCGTGCCCGTCCGTGCCTGTCCGTGCCTGTCCACCCCCCGCTTACCCCCCCGAGGAGTGCAACAAAATGCACCTATATATAGGAGGTCTTCGGTACAACGCCCCGGCCTCCCCACGAACGGTCACACAACAACCTCAGGAGAACGATCATGGCAACGGGCACAAACCCCAGGTATTTGGAAGAATTGCGCATCGGAGGCGGGTACGGCGACCCCGTCAACGGCGGCGCGGATTTCGAGAAGGACGGCGACATTGCGACCAACGGCGGCCTTGTCGTGAACGGCGACGTCTCGATTGGCCTGAACGAAGCAT
Organism: Candidatus Hydrogenedentales bacterium; assembly: GCA_041859475.1. Classification (GTDB taxonomy): domain Bacteria; phylum Hydrogenedentota; class Hydrogenedentia; order Hydrogenedentales; family SLHB01; genus JAIBAQ01. The sequence continues at coordinate 2,598 of JBHEKO010000522.1, read as the reverse complement.
CCGGCCACCACATTTCCGTAACCGCCGGCGCATCCAACACGGCAGCCCTAGACCTAAACCAAGCCGACGCCAACAACGGGGCCTCGCTACGCTTCTCCGGGTCCGATGGGAAACTCGCGCTCGGTACGCGGCAAGGCAGCAGCACCCCCGTAAACGCTATCGAGATCGCAAAGGGCTCGCCCGATGTGCGCGTATGCGGCGCGCTGGGCATCGGCGCTGTCCCCGGAGGAGCCACCGTCCTCGTCCAAGCCACCCCATCCCCGCGTGCCGTCACGTCGCTCACGCGTACCGGCGCGACCGCGACGGTGGTCGCCAACGCCCACGGCTTCGCGACGGGAAATTTCGTGACCATCGCCGGGGCAGGCCAGCAGGAATACAACGGCACGTTTCCGGTGACCGTCGTGGACGCGAATACGTTCACCATCGCGATTGCGGGAGCGCCCGCAACGCCCGCGACCGGCGCCATCACCGCAAAAGGGACCACCGTGCTCCGTCTCGATGAGTCCGGAGCCAGCGGCCCCATGTTCATTCTCCCCAACATCAGCGTTGCCCACCTGAATCCCGGAACCACCATCGACAGCGGAGCCATCGGCAACCGCCAAACCGGCCACCTCTGCGTCGACATCGCAGGTAACGACGTGCGCGACGCCTTCGCCGTCCGCAGCAACAGCGGAATCAACGGCGGCGCGCTCAACGCCATCCCCCTCGTCGTCAACTGCAACAACCGCGTCGGAATCAACACCACCGATCCCGCCGAGGCCCTCGACGTAAACGGAAACCTCCGGCTCACCGGCGACATAGCCGCGCGAGGCGGAGACGTGGTCGCCGGGGTTCAGACCAGCACGCGCGGCATCGTCGCGGCAGTAAACGGGGCCGGAGGCAACGCCCCCGGATGCCTGAAACTCGTCTCCCCGAATGGAACCACCTGGTACGTCTTCGCGGAAGACGACGGCACCCTCAAAATCCACAGCGCGCTCCCCTCGCAAAACGCCGACGGCGCCGTCGTGGGAACGCAGTACTAACCGATAGGGTAGGGATGTCTCGCCGATAGGGTAGGGACGTTTCGCCAATAGGCTAGGGACGTTTCGCCGAAACGTCCGGACTTCAGCATCCCCAGGGTAGGGACGTTTCGCCGAAACGTCCGCGGGTGACCGCAGTCCGCGCGCGACTGCAAACAGGCGCTTTCGGCGAAACCGCCCTACCCTTTACCTCGGACCTTCCTCCACGCGACCCGTCTTCCCCGACGCTATGCTATAGTTCGCTGTCCGCCGGAACCGGCGCGACATTGGTTCAGCTTCCTCAAAGGGGACAACGCCGCCGGCCACGCACGCACGGCCATCCCATTGTATTGGAGTTTCTCATGCGAAAGTGCTTACTCGCCCTTCCGTTGATTGCCCTCTTCCTCGTCGTAGCCGCCTACGCCGAAGAACCCACGTATCGCGACCTCTATCCCGACACGTGGGTAGCCACCGACGCACTCGGCAGGAACATGCCCGATCTTTCCGCGGTAGGCCCCGTCAAGGAAGGCCAACGCCGCGTGGTCGGCATCTTCTACATCACCTGGCACGGCGACGGTCTCGCCAACATGAAGAGCCCCTACTCCGCCGACGTGACGAAGGTGCTCGCCGCCGACCCCAATGCGCGGCTCGACGGCAAACATCCGCTCTGGACCGAAGGCTCCTACCACTGGGGCGAACCGGAACTCGGCTACTTCCTCAGCCGGGACGAATACGTCATCCGAAAAGACATCTCCATGCTCGCCGACGCCGGCGTGGACGTCCTTGTGATGGATGTCACCAACGCCGTCCGCTATTGGGACGAATGGGACGTCCTCTTCCCAACCATGCAGAAGATGAAAGCCGAAGGCAACAAGGTGCCGCAATTCCTGTTCTGGGCCTTCAACGGCCCCTGCATCACCGTCGTGCAAGACCTCTACGAGCGCATCTACAAGGCCGAGAAGTACAAAGACCTCTGGTTCTACTGGGACGGCAAGCCGCTGCTGCTCTACAACGGCACTCCCTCGGTGGACGCCAATGGTCAAGTTACCCAACACCCCAACCTGCACTACGATGCCGCCGCCAAGACCGACGCCAACCACCCGCACTACGGCGACCCCGCCTACACCGAAGAGTTCTACGCCGACTACACGAAGGAAGTGAAAGACTTCTTCACCCTGCGCACGATGTGGTGGGGCTATTACAATTGGGCCGGCAAACGCTTCATCGGCACGGAAGACAACTGGAGCTTCGGCTACGACATGGGCGACAAGCGCGTCCAAGGCCTTGACCTCGGCGCGCTCCTATCCACGCACAACGGAACCAAAGAAGAGGCCGCCGTCACGCCCGCGCAACACCCCGTAAGCCTCATCGGAAAATCGTGGACCCGCGAGTACGAAGAGCCGCAGTTGAACGAATACGATTTGCCCGTGCCAACGCACGTGCCGTGGCTCGGCAAGACCGTCGCCAACCCCGAAGGCTACGGCATCTACTTCCAGGAACGATGGGAGGAAGCCCTCAAAGCCGACCCGCAGTTCCTCTACATCAACGACTGGAACGAATGGAGCGCGGGCAAGTATCCCTCCGAAGAAGGCAAGCCCTT
>JBHEKO010000325.1:0-5021 GCA_041859475.1 Candidatus Hydrogenedentales bacterium | reverse complement strand
ACCCTTGGCATCGCGGGCGCGGTGTTTCTGGAAAGTGCGCGTGTGGGACGAAGCGGGCCAGGCTTCGCAATGGAGCGCCCCGGCCTTCTGGACAATGGGACTGCTGACGCCGGCCGAGTGGCAGGCGCAGTGGATCGGCTGTGACTGGATGAACGACAACACCGGGGCGCTGCCCTGGATGCGCAAAACATTCGAGATTGAGTCCGCGCCAGCACGGGCCGAAATCAGCGTGTGCGCGTTGGGCTATTACGAATTGTTCATCAATGGCAAGAAAGCGGGCGACGCGGTGTTAACGCCCGCGACCTCTGACTACTCCACGCGCGGCCTGTCGATCACGCACGACGTGGCCGCTCTATTGAAGCCCGGCAAGAACTGCGTTGCCCTGTGGCTGGGGCGCGGATGGTCGACGCCTGCTTTGGAGCGGGCGAGTCAGTCGGGGCCGCTGGTCAAGGCGCGGCTCGACATGCTGACGTCCGATGGCAAGCGCGAAACCACTGTCACCGACGAAAGCTGGAAGATACACCCCAGTTGCATTACACCGCTCGGCAAGGGCTCCAGCGGCGACTACGGCGGCGAATCCTACGATGCGCGATTGGAAATCCCAGGCTGGAACGCGACGAACTTTGACGACAGCGCATGGGTCGCGGCAAAGACCTTCACGCCACCCACGGCGGTTATTGCCGCGCAGCCTGTTGAGCCGAACCGCATCATCGGCAAGATCAAACCCGTGTCCGTCAAGCCTTTCAATTCCGGGTATCTTGTCGACATGGGCCGAAACTACAGCGGCTGGTTTCGCATCACGTTCCCGGGCCTCAAGGAAGGGCAATCCGTCAGCATGGAATTTGCCGACAAGCAGTTCCCTGACGGCAAATTGCAGACCTATAACCAGCACGACACGTACATCGGCAAGAACGGCGGCAACGCGTTCTGCAACAAGTTCAACTATCACGCGTTCCGCTACGCATTCATTCAAGGGCTGGACCGGGCGCCAAGACTGAGCGAGATCATAGGCCTGCCCATCAGCACGGACTACGCGTCCGCCGCGTCGTTTGAATGTTCAAACCCGTTGCTCAACGACATCTACACCACCGCCGTGTGGACGTATCGCTGTCTCAGCTTGGGCGGGTATACCGTCGATTGTCCGCACCGCGAACGCCTCGGGTACGGCGGCGATTCGGGCACCTCGATGGAAATGGGCATGACCAATTTCCGGCTCGGGGCCTTCTACAACAAATGGGCGGCGGATTGGCGCAACGCGCAGGACGCAACCGGCGACGTGCCACACACGTGCCCTGGCCCACAAATCGGAGGCGGCGGTCCGGCTTGGAGCGGGTTCTGCATCACGTTGCCCTGGCAGGTCTACGTTCAGTACGGCGACCGGCGCGTCCTTGAAGAGTCGTATCCAATGATGAAGCGATGGCTGACATTCGTCGACACGAAGATGGCCGACGGCATTCTGCAGCCCTATGCGGGAATTGGCATCAGTGCCGAGTGGAGTTTCCTGGGCGACTGGGTGCCGCCAGGCCGCGACCAGGGCGCTAACCGTGTCGACGAGAAGTCCACGCTCTTCTTCAACAACTGTTATCTTGTCCACTGCCTGCAACTGGCCACGAAGGTAGCCGCCATCGTCGGCGACAGCGCACAATCCGCCGTGTACAAAGAGAAGGCCGAGACACTCGCAAAAGTCCTTCACGAACGCTTTCTGAATCCGGACCAGGCCACCTATGTCAACGGCGAGCAGACTTATCTCGCGATGCCGCTGCTCTTCAACATCACGCCTGAAGACCTGCGGCCCAAGGTGATGGGGGCCTTGGAACACGACATCGTGGTGACGCGAAAAGGACATCTGAACTCGGGCATGCACGGCACCTATTACATGGCCAAGTATCTCATGCTGCATGATCGAAACGACCTCGTGTATTCCATGGTGTCGCAGGACACCTTCCCCAGTTGGGGCTTCATGTTGAAGAATGGCGCGACCACGATCTGGGAAGAGTTCAACGGCGACAACTCGCAGATACACAACACCCTCATCTCCATCGGCATGTGGTTCATTCAGGGGCTCGGCGGCATCCGCTGGGACGAAAACGAACCAGGATACAAGCATGTCATCATCGACCCGGGCCTCGTAGAGGGGTTGAACTTCGCGAAGGCCAGCAACCGCTCGCCCTACGGAACCATTGTCAGCGAATGGGCGCGCAAGAAGGACCGCATCGAGTTCCATATCGTCATTCCGGCGAACAGCCACGCCACCGTCACGCTTCCGTCCGGAGACTACGGCAGTGGACTCAACAACGTGGAAGTCGTCGAACGCTCGGACAAACAAGTGGTGTGCAACGTTCCCGCTGGCGAGTATCGATTCGTCTGCAAGAAATAGCCGATACCTGTTGTCAGGCAAGCGGTCGAGGCGAAAAGCAGGGGCTCAGCCTATTGCGGATGAGTCGGTGCGACCGCAAGAGACGATCTGCAAAACGACTTCGTCTTCATCGGTCATGCAGCCACTGTTGCGGCATGGTTTCCGGCCGCGCAACTCGCCTCAGCCGCTCACGAACTCGACACCGTCAGTCGGAAATAGTGGCGAGTCACGATGCCCGATGCCAATTCCCGCGCCTCGATGGTCCACACGCCGGGGACATCATTAAGGGCAGGCGTCAGGGTGAGAGAGAGTTGGCCGTCGCGCGCCCCATAGTATCCACTGAATTCCGCGCGTCTTCCATCCGGGTCTCGTATGATGACCTCCAGTGGAATGACCGCGTTCACTGGTGCGCCCGCATCGTCCACTATCGAAACCGAGACGGAAACGTCTTGACCGCCGGACGCTTCCGCCGGAGCTTGTATCTGGACTTGCCTGATCGCTGTCCCGGTAATCAGCCACAGCCTTCCGCCACCTGGTTCCAGGTCCACGGGGATACGCGTTACGATTCCATCGGTTTCCGCGGGGATCTGGCGGTGTTCAACGAGGTCGTAGACAAAACCTGCTGCCCTCTTCACCGTGAATTGGGCCGTTGCAGGAAGTCCGTTTTCCATCACGAGGCCATGATGGCCAACATACGCTCCGAACTCGCGCCGATCGTTGATCGCGAATACATAGTCCGACGAGCCAAGGGAGCGCCGGTAGGGAAGCACGTCCTCATGAGAAGAGTCCACATAGGGCTGATACCGTGCGCCGAGTTGTTCCCGAAGCGATCGGGCTCGGGCCAGTAACGCTTCCTTGTCGTCGCTGGCCCGGCTCGTGCGCGAACAGACCTCCAGAAGGATATCCGGCCGGATTGCGGGACAGAGGCGCTCATCGCCTACGACAATACCGCCTGCTTGCTGAAAGCCCAGTATGCGATCCACAACCGGCTGCGGAAGAACGTCGCAATCCGCCAGAACGAGGATTCGATAGCCCTCAAGCCCCGTCTTCGCAATGGTCTCTTCATAGACGATCTCAGGCTGCAACCGCGCGTAGAGCAGGACATGGTAGGCATCGCCCGCCCAAGAACCACCCCACCCGTACGTGCCTCTCCCTGCAAACATGGCCGAAGTGAAGCTCTCCAGGAAGGCAACATCCGCGGGCGCGGCGGGTACTTGAAGCAACGTTGGACCCAAGGGTCGAGCAACGTCTGCAATGAGTTCCTTGTATGCTCGTTTTCTACGGACTTCAGAAGTCTAGACTCAGTCGTAGTAGCAGTTTTCTTTTTGGTTCTTTTTCTTTTGTGGAGGGCTGTGGATATGTGGATAACCGGCCTCGTGCCGGCTTATGGAGAGTCTTCTCGCGCGGCCGTGTGAGAAGATAGGGCAGGAGGCGGAGAAGTTGCGTCCATTGGGATCGAAAAGCCCGACCTGAAGGTTCTTCCCGCCTCCTGTCTGACGTGGTCCACCCAAAGACCGGACACTATCGAGGGCCCAATCCCGAATGTGCAAGGGTGGTCAGGTGGCCATAACACATCAAGGAGAGTGTAGCATGAGCGAGGAATTGGTGCATTGGATAGGCGTGGATGTGGCTTCGGAGACCTTTGATGCGGCGGTAGTAGGCCCGGATGTGCGCGCCAATGCGCAGACTCTGCGTAGACTCCCCGTCGACACGTTCCAGCGGACGCCTGAAGGGGTGCGGGAGTTTGTGACGTGGATAGGTCGCCACGTAGGAATTCAGGATCCCCTGCCAGTCCGGGTCGTCATGGAAGCGACAGGAGCATATTCCATTGAGCTGGCGGCCATGATGTGCAAGCAATGCCCGGAATTGCGTCCGGCGATTGTGAATCCCCAGTACACGGCGGCATTTCGAGAGAGCCTGGGGCTGCGCAACAAGACGGACCGCTTGGATGCCCGTGCACTGGCGTTTTTCGGGCTGGAACGTTGTCCGGATGCCTATGAACCGATGTCGAAGGAACAGGCCGAATTGCGGGATTTGAGCCGGTGCCGCGACAATCTCGTCGCCACGCGCGTGGCGTACGAGAACCAATGTGCGCAAGCAATTCAGTCGACCCTCGTGCGGAAAACGTTACGCGGATTCGTAGAGCGCGCAAACAAAGCTATCGAGCGAATTGAGGCGCAAATGCGGCTGGTAATCCAATTGCATGAACAACTCCGACGCGACTATGAACTGCTCACGAGCATTCCAAGCGTAGGGTTTGTGACGGCAACGGTCGTGCTCGCTGAGTTCGGAGATCTGCGCCGTTTTGGCTCGTCTCGACAGATCGGCGCACACGCTGGAGTCACCCCCCGCAAAGTGGAATCCGGCAAAAGCACGCGACCAGCGCGCATGTCCAAGAGGGGCAACGCGCGAGTTCGCCAGGCCCTGTACATGGCAGCCCTATCCTCGCCGCAGTTCAATCCTTTGATGCGCGAGACCTACCACCACATGGTGGTTCAAGGGAAGAAGCGCATGGTTGCCATAGGAGCCATCATGCGCAAAATCCTGGTTCTTATGCGTGCGGTAGTCGTATCTGGACTCCCATTCGATCCCTGTGGAAAACCCTGTGGAAAAGGCTTCAAATCACGTCTGATTGCCACTTGATTTTCAGCACACTATCTTCAGG
>JBHEKO010000061.1:0-16472 GCA_041859475.1 Candidatus Hydrogenedentales bacterium | reverse complement strand
CGCGAGATCGTCACGTCGGATCAGACTATATGCCGGATGCTTGCGGCCGGTCTACGTTGGCCAAGGTTGCTGAGCACCGCCTTGAGCGTTGTATCCGCGGCGCCGTTCATTGCTGCGCCGTTCGTTTCTCGTCTAAACACGCATGCCGCGTGTCAACAGGAAGCTGTACACCTATGAAGTTCGCAATTCTTGGACAAGGAACCGCACTCCCGCAACACTCGATAGGCATGGAGGAAGCCGTCCTCTATGCGAAAGAAGCATTCTGCGAATCCGACGATCAGGCGCGCCAGCTCAAGCTCCTGTACCGGATGACCGGCGTTCAACGACGGCACACCGTCGTACTCGATGCCCCGGAAGGCACGCCGAATCGTCAGTCGTTTTTCCCCGTGCCAAATGGAACCATGCGCCAGGGGCCATCCATTCGGACACGCATGGAGAAATACGAACGCGACGCCTTGCCGCTCGCCCTGAAGGCCTCAAACGACGCATTGGCGAACTCGAAAACAAGACCCGAAGACATCACGCACCTGGTCACGGTGTCGTGCAGCGGCTTCGCCGCGCCCGGCGTAGATATTGGCCTGATGAAGGGCCTGAGACTCCAATCGACGGTCGAGCGCGTGCACGTGGGGTTCATGGGGTGCCACGGCGCGCTGAACGGACTGAGGGTGGCGCGCGGATTCGCGGAGAGCAATCCGAAAGCCCGCGTGTTACTGTGCGCCGTGGAACTGTGCAGCCTTCACTATCACTACGGCTGGAATCCGGATCAGCTTGTCGCGAACGCGCTATTCGCGGACGGCTCCGCGGCGGTTGTGGGTGGCGCGGTCAACGGTGAGGCGGGCGACGCGTGGACCATTCGCGACACGGGCTCGTGCCTCGTGCCCGACTCTGAGGACGCCATGACCTGGCGCATCGGAAACAGCGGATTCATCATGTCGCTTTCGTCGCGCGTTCCCGAACTGATCGGGAGCCACCTGCGTCCCTGGATGGAGAGTTGGTTGGGAAGAAACGGTCTCGCCATCTCCGACATCCGGTCCTGGGCGGTGCATCCCGGCGGGCCGCGTATCCTGGGTTCGACGGTCAAGGCCCTCGATCTCCCCAAGGAATCGGTCGACATATCGCGGGAGATACTGCGCGATCACGGCAATATGTCCTCGCCCACGATATTGTTCATCATCAAGCGCATGCGCGATTCGGGTATGCCCACGCCGGCTGTGGCCCTCGGCTTCGGTCCGGGACTGATGGCCGAAGCTACGCTATTCGCGTGACGCGCGCGAGTCGCCACGATTTGCAACGCGCCACGATTTGCATTTGGCTTCACATGTCTGTAAACCTCTCGACAGACAAAGGCCAACGGATTGGAAACACATGCGAATCGGCGATCTCGAACTCGACAAACCCCTCTGCCTCGCGCCCATGGAGGACGTGACGGACATCCCGTTCCGTGTCGTATGCAAACGGCTCGGCGCGGACATCGTATACACCGAATTCACGAGCAGCGAAGGCCTGATCCGCGATGCGCGGAAATCGTTGTCGAAGATTCGCATCGTCGAAGAAGAGCGTCCTGTCGCGATTCAGATTTTCGGCGGCGTCGAGCAATCCATGGAAGGCGCGGCTGCCGTCGCGGAACGCTTCAATCCCGACTTCATCGACATTAACTGCGGATGCTGGGTAAAGCAGGTCGCGATGAGGGAGTCGGGTGCGGGACTTTTGCGCGACTTGGGGAAATTCGAGACGCTTGTGCGCGCCGTTGTGCGCGGAACTTCGCTTCCAGTGACCGTGAAGACGCGGCTGGGATGGGACGCCAACAGTATCGTTATTCTTGACGTCGCCCGGATGCTCGAACAGATCGGCGTACGCGCATTGACGGTCCACTGCCGTACGCGCGATCAGGGCCATCGGGGCGAGGCCGATTGGTCGTGGCTGGAAAAACTCAAGCACGCCGTATCCATCCCCATCATCGGAAACGGCGACGTCGAGACTGCCGAAGACGTGAAGCGCATGTTCGAGACGGGGTGCGACGGCGTGATGATCGGACGCGGGGCCATTCAGAATCCGTGGATCTTCGCGCAGGCAAAGCACTTTCTGGCCACCGGCGAACTTAGCGCCGAGCCCGGAGTGGAAGAGCGCGTTGCCACGTGCATCATGCACCTTCGCATGGTTGTTGAAGAGAGGGGAGAGCCTCGCGGTGTCGTGGAGTTTCGCAAGCATTACTCCGGTTACCTGCGGGGGCTTCGACACGTGTCCAAGCTGCGCGCGGAACTGATGGAGTTCAAGTCGCTTGAGCCTGTTCTCGCGCGGTTGCAGCGCTATGTCGAAGACTGCTTGAGCGAGGCCGCCGCGTGACGGCTGCCACATGAATCTCATTTTCGTCGTGCGCAATCAGGAAAATTCCACCGGTCGTGGGGGAGAGCGAAGATGCTGGAGTCTCTGAAGCAGGAAGTCCTCGAAGCGAACTTGTCCTTGGTTCGCGCTGGCCTCGTCATGCGGACCTTCGGTAACGCGAGCGCAATTGACCGCGCGGCGGGTCTCATTGTGATAAAGCCAAGCGGCGTTTCATACGACGTGATGGCCGCCGACGATATGGTGGTCGTCGATTTGAACGGAACGCGCATCGAAGGTCGCCTGAGCCCTTCCGTGGACACGCCGATACACATTGCGCTGTACAAGGCCTTTGAGAATGTCGGCGGCGTCGCGCACACGCATTCGCATTTCGCCACGTGCTGGGCGCAGGCGCACCGGCCCATACCATGCATGGGCACAACGCACGCCGATTACTTCTACGGCGAGATCCCGGTCGCCGATCAATTGACCGAAGAGGAAGTCGTGACGGACTACGAGCGGCATATCGGCGAGAGTATCGTTCGATGTTTCCAAAGCCGTCTTCCCTTGCAGTGCCCTGCCGCGCTCGCAGCCGATCATGGCCCCTTTGCATGGGGGCGCACCGTCGATGCTGCGGTCGAGCACGCAATAATCCTCGAAGAGGTCGCTAGGCTCGCGCTTCACACCTTCTCCTTGGAGCCACAGCAGGCTTTCATCAAGCAACATCTCTTGGACAAGCATTTCCTGCGCAAACACGGCGACAATGCCTACTACGGGCAAAAGGCTTAAAAGAGAAGCGCCCGGTGTTTCCACCGGGCGTCTTAAGATCATCTTGGGTTGATTTGCGGTTACGTCACACCTTCGGAATGGCTTCCTCGGCCACGCGCAAGGCTTCCTCATCCAGATCCGCGTCCACCAACTTCCCGCTCAGATACGTGTCGTACGACCCCATGTCAAAATGGCCGTGACCGCTGAGATTGAAGAGGATGGTCTTTGATTCGCCGGATGCTTTGCAGGCCAGCGCCGCGTCGATTGCCGTGCGGATAGCATGGCACGACTCGGGTGCAGGCAGAATGCCTTCCGCCTTGGCGAACAGCATGCCCGCTTCAAACACGGGATTCTGGTAGCAGGCCACCGCGCGGATGACGCCGTGCCGCGTAAGGTGCGCCACTTGCTGCGCTACTCCGTGGTAACGCAAACCACCCGCGTGAATGCCTGGCGGTACGAAGTTGTGACCCAGCGTATACTGCATCAACAACGGCGTCAGGTGGGCCGTATCGCCGAAGTCGTAGGCATAGAGCCCGCGCGTGAGCGTGGGGCATGCCGCAGGCTCCGACGCAATGATGTCCGTGTTCAACGACTTCTTCATCTTGTCTTGAACGAACGGGAACGCAAGGCCGGCAAAATTTGACCCGCCGCCGCAGCACCCAATGACCACATCGGGGTAGTCCCCGGCCATTTCCATCTGCTGCTTGGCTTCCAAGCCGATGATGGTGTTGTGCAGCAACACGTGATTGAGCACGCTTCCCAAGCTGTACTTGATTGACCCACCGCTCTTGGCGGCGATTTCGACTGCTTCGGAGATGGCCATTCCCAGGCTTCCCGATGTGTTCGGGTCGGTCGCCAGGAAGCTGCGTCCACTATCGGTCGTGTCGCTCGGGCTCGCAATGACCTTTCCGCCGTACGTCTGAATCAGGATGCGGCGATACGGTTTCTGGTCATAGCTGACGCGCACCATGTAAACCGTGCACTTCATGTTGAACATGCCGCAAGCAATGGATAGTGCCGTGCCCCATTGCCCCGCGCCCGTCTCCGTGGAGATCTCGCGAATCCCTGCAACCTTGTTGTAGTAGACCTGCGGCGTCGAGGTGTTGATCTTGTGGCTGCCCGAAGGGCTGACGCTCTCGTTCTTGTAGTAGATCTTCGCGGGCGTGTCCAGGGCCTTCTCCAGGCGATACGCGCGCCGCAACGGAGTGGGCCGCCACAGACGGTAAATGTCCATGACTTCGCCCGGAATTGAAATTGTCGGCGCCTGACTCATTTCCTGCTCAATGAGTCCCTCCGGGAAAATTGCCGCCAAATCGCTCGGGACGAGCGGTTTATGCGTGCCCGGATGAAGAGGCGGAGCCATCGGCACAGGCATGTCCGGAGTAATGTTGTACCAATAGTCCGGCATCCGGTCGCCGTCAAGCAGGATGTTGTATCGGTTCATGTAAAGTCCCTTTCGCGCCCGCGGCTTATCCGCGGCGCCACATGTTGGTTGCTCGTATCGTCAACGGGCCTAGAAGCACAGGCGCGTTTCAAACGTGATAAAGTCGCCGTCATCCTTGTCCGAGCCGCCTGCAAACACCAGGCCGTTCGACGCGAAGAAGCTGCCGTCTTCGAGGGCGTCGCCCGAGAAGAGGTGGCACCAATGAAGCGAAAACATCAAGTCCTCGCTGTAGTGGTAGACAACCATGATGTCGGTTGTGTACCCGATCTCGTCACTGCCTTCCTGCGTCCAGAACGACAAGGCCGGGGCCAACGGAACGCGGAACTGGCCGAAATTCGCATAGACCGGCAAGTCAAACGGCTCGTCAGTAAGGTAATAGCCCGCATCCACGATGAGGTCGATGCTCTGCGTCGGGTGCGCAATGGCTCCCAGCATGAACACGTGACCGTTCGAGAAATCGTTCTGCAGGTCGAAGAACCCGTTGTACATGTGGTTCGAGAAGAGCCTGTTGAAGCTCACGCTGGACTTCGGATTAAACGCATAGTAGGGGTTCAACCACTCGCCGAAGCTGAGGTCGCGGTCGTCCTGACCTTGATAATAGGCGTACTTGCCGAACACGCGCGGTGTCCACGGGAATTCAAACGTGTAACCCGCTTCCGCGGTAAGACCCCACGCATCGAACTCAGCGTCGTCGTTGCCATACTGGAACGGCTTAAAGTTGAAGCCAACTTGTCCGGCGTCGCCAAACTGATATGCGCCTTCCACGTCGAAATCGAACGCGCCAATGGTCCCGGCAGCGCGCAGGCCGACCGTATGGAGGTTGGTTGTGTCGTAATCGTCGAGATTGAATACGTCTTCCCAGAACTCGAGGGGAGCGCTGTTCGCCGTGTCGTTCAGGCTGCGCGCATCGCGAATCCACATCCAGTATGCGTCGAAGGTGATGTTCTCGATGGCTTTGCAGCTCGCGTAGACGCCGTAGAAGTCAACGTCGCCGTCCTGTTCGCCAACGCCGCCCTCGGCAAGAATGGAAGCCCACGCGTCGACGCTGAACGTCTCGCCGGCGTAGGTGAGGCGCAATCCATCAAACGAGCGCCCACGATAGAAGGGGCCAAAATCTTTCGGGCCAACGAGCCACTGGCTGCCGAACGCAAGTTCCTGGCGTCCGACGCGCATGCGCACCGGGAGACCGAACATCTCGTTCGCCTCGATGTATGCCTGGTAGATTTCTACGTCGTCCGAACTAATCGCGCGGGCATCGGCGCCGGTCACGTAATTCGAGCGGAAATCCTCGCCCCAAAAATCATAGCTTTCCAGTTCGATGAACGCGGCGACTTCCTGGGTGAAATCCGCCTTCACGTTCAGGCGCGTGCGCTGCTCAACCAACGTAACGTCATTCGTTTTGTTGTCGAACGCATACGGGCTGACAAGCCCCAGCCCATTGAATGCCGGCGCACCGGACAGAAATTCGCCAACTGCGCGGCGCGGCAGAAAACTTGCCGGCATCCGGACTTCGACCGGACCGGGTTCGACGGACCAGTTCATGATCCAATCCGCTTTGATACGGATCTCTCCACCGACCTGGACGTTCTCGAGTTCGGCGCCTGCCGGCAGAGCCAGCACTAGCAGCGCGCAAACCAGCAGCAGTGTTGTGAATCGCGACATGTCGATTCCCCCTTCTCGCTTGATTGGCCTATCCCCTGAGATGCCCCCACGATCCCCCGTGGAGTACGAGAGCTATTTTGCACAGACGGATTGACTGTCGTCAAGTGCGAGCCCAGGCAGGGCAATCGCATTAGGAGTTGGCGAGGACGCTTCGCGCCAACTACTCCTCCGGTTCTTCTGAGAATTCCTTCATTCCTTCTCTTACGCAACACCGCTTTCCTCCTGTTTCTTTTCACGTTTTGAGGCAAGGAAGTCCCGCATTGCTCGATAAGCATAAAGCGATATGTAAACAGCTATGCGAGAGCTTGGCTTCTCGCTGCTCACACAGGGAGACTACGCGCATGGACACCAGCCCAATCTTGTTTCTGGTTCACTTCGGATGATTGACGACCCCCGTATGGCCGCAAGAAACGGCTACCTACTGGCCGTCTGGGTGCTTGAGAATGCAGGTCCTCCGTTTGAACAGCGTAGCCCGAGTGCGGATACTGAGCGTTGGGGCGCTTCGGAGGGGGACGCTATTTCGCGTCTCTTCCTCCTTTGATTGCCGCGCGCGGCGTCGACTCGTGTAGGCACATCATAGTAATGAACTGGTTTGACGGGTTCTTGGGGAGATGCGGGATGTACAAGAGGTTTTTGTGCGGCAGCCTGCTGGTGAGTGTCGCGGCTTTTCTGGCCGTGGGGCAGGCGTGGGCCGGAGAATACCGGGGGGTAGTCGTCTGGCTGGGCAAGCGCGCGGGCACGGTGGAAATTAACGCCGGGCATCTACTTGTGCGGCGGTTGAACGAGTCGGGTCTCGTGGAGGCCCGCGTGGAAACCGAGGGCGGTGCCTCAGAGAAAGGCCCGCTGGGGCTTGTGGTCCTGTTGGGAATCCCCGCGCACCATCAGAGTATTTCCAAGGCGTTTGCTTCCCACCGCATCCCACCGCTCACGCCGCTGGCACCCGGTGTGGAAGGTTTCTTGTTGCGGTCGCTGCCGGATGGGGAAGGCCAAACCCTGCTGGCGGCGGGAATCGATGAACGCGGTGTGGTCTATGCCGTCGGTGAGATCCTGCGGCGGGCTGTCGTGAATGGGAGCGCCGTGGTGTTCCCCGATGACCTCGACGTGCGAACGGCGCCGGCGTTTGAAGTGCGGGGCACGCAGATCGGCCAAAGCTCGGTGATGTTGAGCAAGGGCAAAGCGAGGAAGTGGACCGAAGCCGAACACGACCACGCCATGGAAGACATCATCCTGGCCGGGGCGAATACGATTTCGGCGGACGGTGAAAAGTTCTCGAAGGATAATCCTTCGTATCGCCTTGCCCAGTCGTTGGGCATGAAGACCCTGGTGAATTACACGCCCAATGCGGGCGAGGGGCCGCCGGAATGGCTGGGGCAAGAGTCCATCGGCCGGGGAGGGTACCTTTGTCCTTCGATTCCCGAGGCGCGAGCCGCTTTGCTTCAGCGCTGCGAGGACACGTTCAAGAATTGCCCGGAGGTGTCGTACGTTCACTTCGTGGGCGGGGACGGGGGCGGGTGTGAATGCGACCGCTGCAGGCCCTTCGGGAAGACGTACATCTACCTTTGCGAGGAGATGGCCGCTATCGTGCACCGGTATCTTCCCAAGGCGGAGATCTTTGCCGACAACAAGAAGTTCGACGATGCGGGCGACAAGGCTATTTTCGCCTATCTGCAAGAGAAACCGCGGCCTTGGCTCCGGGCCTTCTGTTACGGTCCCGGATCGGACGGGATGAGCTGGCAGCCGGGGCATCGTCAGACGCACGCGATGGAACTGTTTCGCTATCCGGGTTTTGGGCCGTTTAGCCGGTACTTGCAGGAAATCCTCCACCAGATGCCGCCGGAGCAGGATATCGTATTGTGCAACGAGCTTACGCACTGGCGCTATTCGCAGTATGGCTTCGTGCAAGCCTATCCCCGTGCGGACAAGAACGGCGACCAACCGCCTCACTGGAATCACTTCATTTACGAGCGGATGCCGGAACGGCACCTCACCAAGGTATATGACCGGCTGACGTTCTTCGCATGGCCCCGCTACTATCATTGGGTCTTTGGCGAGACCGTACGCTACAGCATTGGCGATACGACGCATTCGAGCGGCACGCACGACCACTTCAATCAATGGATGTGGGAACGGCTTATGTGGGATCCAAGCCGAAGCGTGGAGGACGTGGTCGACGAATATGCACGGGTGTGGTTTGGCCCCGAGGCGGCAGAACCCATGGCCAAAGCGATCTTCCAACTTGAGGAGAACATCCAGGACGATCCGAATACACCGCTCCCGGAGAAGAAGGGGATTTATACGTACTACGACCTCGTGAAGGAGGCTGGCGAGAAGATGCCTGCGCAGCTCAGGGCTGGAAATTGGCTTTGGCTTGAATACATGCAGAAGGCGGCAGTCGACAAGCACACCGCGCTCGCCGTTGGGCAACAGATGGAACTCGAGAAGCGCATCGAGACGCGGGTGGCCCGTGGTTTGGAATCGGGCGCGTTGGACGCGGCCATTGATGAAGCGCAGTCGTGGCTGGATGCGCCGATCGAGACGGATGAAATGCGGGCGTTGCGCGAGGAAGCGATGCGCCTGGGTGAGGAAAGCAACGCGCTGTTTGGCGTGCGTAGCGAGGGTATCTACAACCTGGAGCATGATTTCATCGGGCTGGGGTGGACGCGACGGCAGTTGGAGCGGGCGAAGGCCGTGTCCGTGGAAGGGGAGAAGAGGGAACTGCTGAGCATGGTTGCGGACTATGAGAATCCCGGCGAGGGCGGCTTCTACGACGACTGCGGGACATACACGAGCATGCCCCATTTGGTGAATGGATATCCCTACGATTTCGGGCAACCATTTGTGTATGAGATGCTTTCCGAGGCCAACAGGCACAGCCAGCGGAACATGTGTTCGACTCAGGACGAGGCCAAGGGCGTTGCGTTTCACTACGAAGGGCTATCGCCTGACGCGCAGTACAAGGTGCGCATGACTCTCGTGCGGCCCAAGTACCAGGCCCGGTATGCAGAGCGGATGAACCAGAAGGCCGAGAACGTGTACGCTGACGACATTGCGTTGGCCAAGGGCCTTGAGATCCCCGAGGGGATGAGCGATTACTTCACGTTCGACATTCCGCGGGAATGCACCAAAGATGGCGAGCTTGGCATCCGGTTCGAGAAGATGCCCGATGTCGCCAATGGCGATAGGGTCAGCGTCGAGCAATGGCGCAATTCCGGTGGTTGGGGTACGATCGTCTCGGAGATTTGGCTGATCAGGACCAAGTGAGGATTGGAGTCTATGCTGCATGCTCATTGCTTGGGCGTGGGAAGCAGAGACTGGTGTTGATAGATTGATGGCTATCTTTATATTGAGAGAGTGATTAACCTGCTAAGGAGCGCGGCAATGCGGATTGTTACGTTATCAATCGTGCTACTGCTTTCGGTCTTTGTCGTGAATGGGATGGTCGAAGCGGCAGAGGCAAAGGCGGAAGTTGGCTTCAAGATGCATCGCGTCGGGACGCATCGTAGCGAGCCTTGCGGCGTCGGCGATTTCAATAACGACGGCAAGCTCGACATCGTTGCGCTGCCGTTCCTGTATCTTGCGCCTGAATTCAAATCCGTGAAGATTTGCGACGTCGCGGGCGAGGTCGCCGAGGACGGCAAAGGTTACTTCGACGATTTCATGAATGCCCCGCTCGATGTCGATGGAGACGGCTGGCTTGATGTGGTCACGTGTACGTACTTCGCCAAGAAGTGCGAGTGGCTGCGCAATCCGGGGCCTGCTGGCGGGGCATGGCCGCGCAATCTGTTCATGGAGAACGGCAACTACGAGTCAGGCGAATTGGTCGACGTCGATGGGGACGGGAAAGCCCGTGAAATCCTGCCTGCTATTGCGGACACCGTGTGGTACGAAGTGCGGGATGGCGCTCCCATGAAGCACGTCCTGTCCGAGAAGGCCATGACGTGGGGCGTAGGTTGCGGCGACATCAATGGGGATGGCCGTCCCGATATCGTGCGGCCCGACGCGTGGTTCGAAGCTCCCGCCGACCCGCGCGCAGGCGAGTGGAAGGAGCACCCGTTGGATATTGGTAACCGTGGTAAGGCGACCCCGGATATGGCGCAGATTCTCGTCTATGACGTCAATGGCGACGGCCTGGCCGATCTCATTGCGAGCGCGGCGCACGACTACGGCTTATTCTGGTTCGAGCAAGCGCGGCAAGGAGCGGACATTTCGTTCACGAAACACCTTATCGACGAGTCATGGTCGCAGGTGCACAGTCTTGCCTTGGCGAATCTCGACGAGGACGCTGAACTGGAGCTCGTTGCGGGCAAGCGATTCATGGCGCACAACGGAGGCGACCCAGGAGAATTCGAGCCACTCGGTGTCTATTGGTATGACTTGACGCAGAAGCCGGCGCCTACGTGGACGAAGTACAACGTCACGTTCGACGAAGGTATTGGCTCAGGCATGAATATTGTCGCCGAGGATCTCGACGGCGACGGAGATTGCGATATCGTCGTCACGGGAAAATGGGGCGGCCCTGCATGGTTTGAGAACACGCTGAAGCCTGGTGCGAAGTAAGAGGTAGAGGTGGCGGGCCCTGGCTACCGCGCTATTCCAACGCCAATTCGTAGGGTGTTGCAATGGTGCGCGAACTGCCGAGAAGCGTGCCCATGGCAGAGGAGTTGGGACCAAGGTCATCCACGTAGTCCACGGTGACTTGGATCTCCCCTTTCAGGATTCCAGGACGAACCCCGTTATCGCGCGCGAGTTCGGCGAGGGGTAATGTCACGTCGAGATCGTCGGAGCAGGGCCATGTGAACCGGTTGACTTTGAAAATGTTCCAATTCTTCTTTCGGGGCAATTGATGGAGGATTCGCGGATACGGCGTTCCCTGGCCGTCCGCGGGGGCGTAATTGAAGGTGACGCGCACTTCTTGGATGGTGAAGTTGGGGTGGGCGTTGGTGACGCGGATGTGAATCGGCAAATCGACATTGTGCTGCCACGCGTTGGGTATCGTGATGGCGGCATGCGGCTCGGTGAACGACCAGAAGATAGGCAGAATCAGGAAGTAGGCCACCAGCGCTGCTCCCGCGGCCGTCCCGATTGTCTTGCCCCGCCTCACGCGACAATCTCACTGCAGCTATTGATTGTTGTTACTTGGGTTTGTGGAAGCATCGTTGGATCCAGCACCGGTCCATCTCCCCAGCTTTCCAGCGACATTCTATCACAGTTGGGTACTTTGTCTGGGGAGACGTGAGCTCGGATCGCTTTTTGTCCACATACGAATCGGGTCGCGTGCATCGAAAGAACGGAAGGGAAGCAGAAAATAGGTGCTACCCCTATTTTATGGTCATACCCTCTAAGCGACTTGGGTTGTTCTGCTTGTCGTTGACGACGTCGCGGATGATGATTTCCTGCACTTGGTTGGAGAAGCGTCTGCGGATTTCTCGATAGACTTCAGGATCCCGCTCGCCGGAGTCGCCAACAAGGATGAAAGTTCGTTCCGGGAATCGTTGCATGATTTCGCTGATCTGGGAGAGCTTCTGCTCGAAGGTGGCATTCTCATCGGAGACTAGATCTTTGAGACCTTCCCATGTGTCACCACTCAGGAGATTCTTGCTCACCTGTCTCATGTGAAACGTGCCTTCAGGGAAGCCCACCTTGTCGCTGACGAGGAATTCCGAAAGCGGCCCATACAGCTGCCAAGGGCTTCCGGATACATAGTGAAATGCAGCGCCCTTCCATGACTGGTACGTCACGGCCATGGAAGGTGCGGCAACGAAGTCGCGGAAGAACGTGTTGCGGACGACAACATTCGTGCCGGCAGGAATGTTGGTCACCTTGACGGTGTCGTCAATGTCGGAAATGACCGACAGCCCCGTGGGTTCGATCAGTTTGACCTTTCCCGTTCCGGAGTGTTGCTTGGAAGTGGCGTGATAGGAGAGCCAACCGTCGCGCGAGTCTTGACGGGACAGAAGGACGCTAGCCTTTGCTACGGGAAGTCGAACAATGGCTCCCTCGACGAGGCCGTTGAGATCCGTCTTTTGGAAGTCTTCGGGGCAACGGTATATCTTGCCCTCGGGGTCACGGTCGAACTTGAAAGCCACGGCTTCCCCAGATTCGCTGTCCATGGCAAAATCGCGGATGCGGGCCCGAAAGTTTGTGAGTTCCTCGGGGGTGAAATCGCCCATACTCGAGGCTATCTTGGTTGTCAGTTTCTCAACGGTGGCTCGACGTTCGTGGACCCAGAAACGCATCGGGATTACCCAATCGTCTCCTTCTCTGTATCCATAGGCAGGATAAAAGGTCACGAGTTCTTCGTCGGCTGCGAAGGCGTTCATCGTGACGAAGCCGCAGGCAAGCAGCAAAGTGGCGACCATGCCACTCTTGAAGTGAATCCGCCTGCTGCTGATTGTGCTCATTTGACGCTCCGGGCGATTCTGGATCTGTCGCATGATAAATGACGCTAAGACCCGGTTACAGGGAATAGAAGTGAGGGTTGTTTCGTTATTCTGCCCCGACTCGATACTCGCGGTGCTTGAATCCGCGCATTGTGTCGAACGCAGTGTCAGTAGGCCGCCTCGACTTTGACAGAACTCTGTACATCGTGCAGGCGGATGACCTCCTTCGCCGGGTCAAAATCTTGCCATGGCTTGCCATTGACCGTCACACACTTGATGGATGCGGACTTCGGGTGACGAAGGCGCAGAATCACGGCATGAGCAGGCTTGCGGGAGGGAATCTCCACGGTGGCTGCAATCTTCCCGTTGTCCGCTTCGGAGACAATCTCGTACGCAAGAGGCCCGAAATAGGTCGGGGCATTCTTTACGGAGATCTTCTTGCCTTGTTCCAGCCACGCGCGGGGAGTGGCTCGCGCCACCCAGAGGGAGTCGCCTTCTTCCATGACCAGGAGGTCGCGGAAGTTCTCCATGAACCAACCCGCCGTGCCGTTGTCGGGTGCGCTGCACGGGTCGTAGTTGCCCAAATGCCAATGTTCCCAGAGCTTGCCGTCCGCGGCCACGACAGACGCGTAGGAGTTCATCCAGAAGCGCAGGAAGTTTGGGACATCGTCCTGCAAGAGATAGGTGTTGGCGTTGTGCGACGCCTTTGGCAGGATGACAAAGCAGTTCCAGAACCAGGCATCTTCCGTGGGAAGGCCCTTGGCTTTTCGTGCGGCTTCCTTTTCCTGCACGGCGCTGAACGAAGTGCCCATCTCTTCCATCATGTCGAGTGTATCCATCATGCGGCTATCGCGGGCATCCAGCACGGAAAATGGCTCGGCCAATGTAAGTGCTCCCATAAACTTGTCGCACTCCGGAAACTGGGGAGCGCCCAGTTCCGGACCCGTGAGACCCCTGGCGTACGCCATTCTCGGAAGGTAGCTATGATACGCGCCATCGCGTCCCAGGCGAACCGGTGCGAGCGCCGCCTCGCGGTCGACCGCTCGCCGAAGGTCTTCGCGGAATGCATTGGCCTCCTGTTGGTACTCCCTGGCAGCTTTCGGGTCGAAGTCGGTCAGGGCGTCGGCAAAGCGTTGGAGTCCTTGCAGAGACAAGGCATTGTCGACGTAATACCAGTGCCAGTCGCAACTGGGGATGGCGTAGTCCCCCAGCATGGACGGAGGCATCAATCCGGCTACGTGTAGATCTATCCGATTGGGAATGTCCTTCATATATTGCGTGCGCTGACGGATGATCCAGTCGGCAGCCGCCTGCAATCGCGCACGGTTCCGCTCGAACCACTCCTTGTCGCCAGTCAGGAAATAGCGGTCTGCCATGGCAAACAAGAGACGGCCCGTCGACGCGTGAGTACCATCGTGGCTGTATCCCATGTCGTGCCGCATGGATGCTGCCAACTCGAGAGCGCCATTTCCGTCCGAGTAGTCGCCGTCCGACTTCGCGCCGGGGACCGTCAAGAAGTGCTCGTAGACGGCGTCCGCCTCGGCGTGCAAGCCGATCATGTCCATTTCGTGGGCGACGCGGCCCACTTCAAAGGCAAGGCCGCCCCACATGTGTTTGCCTCTTAACTGAAACGAGGCTGCGCGCCACGCATCGGTCCAATCGGAATCCGGCAGTTGCACTTGCATGGGGGGATCCTCGACCTGCGGGAACGGCGCAAGCGCAGTCCCGTCCGGGCAGGTCCACAGCCGGACTTCTTGCATCAGTTCCTTCCACGATGCAGCTTCACGGTGTTCGCGGGTTATCTGCCGAATGCTCTTGAGATTCTTGGCCGCCAATTTCGCTACAAATTGCCGTCCGGTTTGACCGCTGCCAGCCTTTGTTATAAAGGCGCCGCGCTCGGGGAGCAGGATCGAGCCGTTTTCCAGGTCGCTGACGCGAAACGTGAAACCGCCTGATTGCGTCCGCACGGTGATGCGGCTATCCAAACCCGGGCGGGCGCCGGAGGCATAGAGTATCGGCACGACAATGCCGCGCCTGGCAGCATCGCTAGATGCGCGCGACTTCCACTTGTTTCCATTCTTGACCTTTACGCCGTTGTCCTTCGCCAACGGTGTTGCAGGACCGGCTATCGCTACCGAAGGCTCCAACCAACCGTTGAAGGCCGATTCTTCCATCCCCTCTTGAAGACCCCATTCGATCTCCACGTCCATCCGGCTCCACGCGCCGATGTTTGGACCAGTCACGCGGATTGCCGGTACGCTGTCCGGTGCCTTTCCGTTCTCGTAAAAGACAGCAATCATCTCCGTGGCCGCATCGACGTGGACGCTGTAGGCCGAGTCCATTTTCACGGTCGGATCGCTCTTGTACGTCCACGTGCGTCCATCTGCCGAGATGACTGGATTGCTGAGTATCTGGTCCACCGTCCACCCGAACCAGCCGAACGATGTCGGATAGGCACGGACCTCGACGGCATCCGGCGACGGGATTGCTTGCGTGTCGGCGGGCCAATGGAGTTCCACCCGGTAGTCCACCAAGCCGCCCGTCCAGAGTAACCCTGCCTGCAACGAGCCTTTTGGTTGCGGAAGCAAGGGGCTCAGCAAGCTGGGCATATCGTAGTAGATGCTCTTCAACTCCGCTTGAGGTAGTGCGTTGAAAGCCGTCCGATACACCTTGTCGAGCCGTTCCAATCGCCGCGGGATGAAGCAGGCTTCCGGTTTCTCCTGGACCGGCAGATCGGCGCGCCACGCATAGGCCCACGGCGCAATGTCGACGGGCTGCCCTGCGAGTTTGTCCAGATCGGAAACGGCCACAGGCGCCGGCGCGTTCCCCGGAGTCGGATCATCCGCCAATGCAGAACTCCACGCCGCGCAAAGCAGCGCGAAACAACCAGACACGAGCAGTCTCTTCATCGACGGGGCTCCTTAGGCGCAGCACGTACTTCAAAATGGTGCGGCCGCATGGGTCGCACATCAGTTCGGTTTGGCGGATGTGTTCGCGAGGAAGGCATCGCTCCGCGCGTAGTCGATCATTTGGTCAAGAAGATATGTGCCTTCGGGGGTGTCGGCGAGAAGGTCGACTCCCTTGGTCATGAGTAGGCGGTTACCATCCTTGTCGGTCTTCTGGCAAATGTAGGTGAAGTACTGTTTCTGTCCCTCGCCGACGGCAAGAAACTCGAATTGGCCGTATTGTGGGTCAATCGGGAGGGGAAGGCCGCGCTTGATGAGCCGGAACCATAGGGGTGAGAGCGTGCCGTCGTGTGGGAAATCGCCGAATGCGGGATGTTTGGCGAAGGCGGTTCCGATTTGATCGCCCAATGACCACCAACCGAGTTTGACGTTGGGTTCGCCGTCGGCGGGGCCGAGCATCAGGCCGCGCTTACCGTTCTTGTTTGCCTCGATGAGCGCGGGATGGTCCCAGGACCCGATGACGAGCGTGGCGGCTTCCGCCTCCGGCGTCCCTGCTTTGACGATGCCGGGATACCGTAGTGAAAGCACGTCGAAAAGATCATCCGTCACGGCGATTTGCTCGGCTCTTTTCCCTGCGCGTTTTGGGAAGAACCAGAAATCCCACGCATTCGAAACGCCGGTTGCGGCGAGAGTAGCTTCGAAGACGGCGTGCACAGGCTTCTCGAGTTCGGGAACGGTGAACTCGGCGATTCCGAGTTCCTTCACGTCGCCGGGCGCGGCGTCGAGCTGCGCCAACGAACCTTCGGCCAGGGTTGTCGAAGCTGTCTTGAGTGCCCAGGAAAGCGGCGTTTGTTTCAACGGTTCGGCATCGAAATGGGAGAGCCACAGCGCAACCTTGCAAGTATCGCCGGAGACGGCAATCGAGCTGGCCGGTTCGGGTTTTGCCAGAATCGCGGTAGGCCCATTGAACTGGCGGAACTGTTCGAGGGGGAG
>JBHEKO010000760.1:0-9874 GCA_041859475.1 Candidatus Hydrogenedentales bacterium | reverse complement strand
GTTGCCCCTCGTATCCGGATTCGAAACGGAAGACGTTGGAAGACGAGTGGTATCCTGGCAAGGCAAGGGCGTCTATAATGAATTGGTTGACGGAAACCCGCATGAAACGGGCAGAGTATAAAAAGCTTTGGAGGCACTATGGGATCCTGGGGTAGCGGCATATTCGAGAACGACGCGGCGGCTGATTGGGCTTTCGGCTTGGAAGAGGCGGAGGACTTGTCGTATGTCGAGACGGCGTTGGATAGGGTGATTCAGGCCGGGGACGAATACCTCGACGCATCGGATGCGGAAGAAGGGTTGGCCGCGGTTGAGGTGGTCGCCCGATTGAAGGGCAAGTGGGGCATGAAGAGTCCCTACTCCGATCCGGTGGACCAATGGGTCAAGAAGATGAAGTTTCGCCCCAGCCCGGAATTGGTCAAGAAAGCACTGGCGGTCGTCAATAGAGTGGCTGTCGAACCCTCTGAAATATTGGAACTCTGGACCGAAACCGATGAGTTGGACGAATGGAAGGACTCGGTTGCGGAATTGAAGTCCAGAGTGGCGTCCTGACAGGACCTGTCGCACTTTGCACGGGAGCGGGGGCGAATGCAGATTCTCGTGGTACTGGGGCACCCGGACCCAAATAGTTTCAATCATGCGTTGGCGCAGGCCGCGTGCGAGGCGCTGAAGGAACAAGGGCATCGCGTCCTCTTTCATGATTTGTACGCCGAAGGTTTCGACCCCCTGTTGCCGAAAGACGAGATCGCCGAAGATGGACCCGTTCCCGCGCACATCGTGCGGCATTGCGATGAACTGCGCGTAGCGGACGGCATCGTGATTGTCCATCCAAACTGGTGGGGACAACCCCCGGCAATTCTAAAGGGATGGATCGACCGCGTGATTCGTCCCGGGGTGGCGTATCGGTTCGAAGAAGGCGACAACGGAGAGGGCGTTCCGGTTGGCCTGCTACGCGCGAAAGCCGCGTTGGTGCTCAATACATCAAACACACCGGACGAACGTGAACGCCGCGCATTCGGCGATCCGCTTGAGTCAATTTGGAAGGACTGTATCTTCGGCTTGTGCGGGGTAAAGAACGTACAACGAAGAGTGTTCAACGTAATCGTGACGAGTTCCGGCGAGCAGCGCCGCGCTTGGCTTGAGGAAGCCAAAGAACTGGCGGTAAGCCTCTTCCACTCTGCGCCATGCGACCTGACTGCGACGAGCACGGCACATCACGCGTAGGCGACGATCCGGAACCCGGAAGGTGTAGGACATCATGGGTTTTCATGTCGTAACCGGGGCGTTTGGATATTCCGGTCAAACCATCGCCCGCATGCTGCTGGGGCGCGGGGTGGAAGTACGCACCCTGACCAGTTCAACCCGCGACCCATTTGAAGGGAGGGTTCCGGCCAGCCCATTCAATTTCGACCAGCCCGAAAAGTTGCTTGCATCTCTGCGCGGCTGCGATGTGCTCTACAACACGTATTGGATTCGTTTCAATTACGGCGCATTCACCCGGGCGCAAGCTGTGAAGAATACGTTGACGCTGTTTCGTGCAGCGCAGGAGGCGGGTGTCAAACGCGTCGTCCACGTGAGCATCACCAAACCGTCGCTGGACAGTCCGTTCGAGTACTTTCGCGAGAAGGCACGTCTCGAAGCGGCATTGGGAAACTCGGGCCTGAGTCATGCTATTCTACGACCGGCAATCCTGTTCGGCGGACCGGACATCCTGATCAACAATATTGCGTGGGCCGTGCGCCGCTTTCCCGTGTTTGGCCTCTTTGGCGACGGGCGCTATCGCGTGCAGCCGATCCATGTGGGAGACTTCGCGCGGCTAGCTGTGGACCAAGGTGCCTCGAACGAAAATGCGATTATCGACGGGATTGGACCTGAAGTGTTCGCGTTTCGCGACTTGGTCGCCCTGATTGCCGAAGCTCTGGGGGTAAAGAGGCGACTGCTTTCAATGCCTCCGGGAGTGGCCTATGGAGCGGTAACCCTGATAGGGAAAGCCGTTGGCGACGTGATCTTGACGCGCGACGAGATCGAGGCATTGATGAATAACTTGCTCTGGACGGACTCCCCCCCAACGGGCGACACCGTGCTGAGCGCGTGGATTCGTGAGAACTCGAACACGCTGGGGCGGACCTACGCGAATGAGATCGCACGGCGAAGGTGAGTGCAAAGGAGAGTACGTGTTTATTCGAGATTTTGTATTGGACGATACGGAGGCGATAGTCCGCTTGTACGTGGAGACTGTTCGACGCGTGAACAGTCGCGACTACGCACCCGAACAGATAGCGGTGTGGGCTCCCGACGACATCAACGTGGAGGAGTGGCGAGACCGGCTGGAGAATCTCTACACCTACGTGGCGGAGATGGACGGAAAGATCGTCGGCTTTATCGATCTTGAACCTCGGGGATGCATCGACTGCATCTACTGCCACGCCGAGCACCAAGGGATTGGTATAGGCAGCGCATTGTTGGCCCGGTGCGAGAAGCACGCCAAGGCGATGGGCCTCAGGCGTCTGTTTACGGAGGCCAGCATCACCGCGCGCCCCTTCCTGGAGAAACACGGCTTCACGGTCTGCGCGGAACAGAAGGTCACGCGCAACGAGGTGCGGTTCATCAACTACCTCATGGAGAAACGCATCTAGCCGAATTGTGACGAGGCACGAACGTCCGCCTGCCTCTGTGGTAAGCTGTTCTTTAGGGGCCGGGAATCAGGGGAACTCAATGGCTGCGTACCGTCTCAGCACTTCCGTTGTTGGGTTACTCGCCGCGTTCGTTCTCGCAGGCTGCGACGCCCCCCTCCGCGCGCCCTACCTTCGCGACGCCGACAACCGTATTGTCGTTTACCACGGCGTCAACGTCTCCAACCACTCCAAGTACAGCACGGACTTCCTCCCGTGGCAAACCCAAGACGACCTAGCCCGCCTAAATGACTGGGGATTCAACGTCGTGCGCTATCTCGTGTTCTGGGAGGCCATCGAGCCGGTCGAGGGCGTATACGACGAGGCGTACCTGGATGCGACCGTCGAGCGTATCGGGTGGCTTGAAGACTTGGGCATCGACGTCATCGTCGATCTTCACCAGGACCTCTACAGCGGGCAGTACGGCGGCGACGGATTCCCCGATTGGGCTATCCGCGACGACGGCGCGTCATTCACGCCGCAGCAACCGTGGAACCTCAACTACCTCCAACCAGCAGTCATCGCATGTTTCAACAACTTCTGGGCCAGCGACAACCTCAAATCAAAGTATGTCGCCATGGTCGAACACGTGCTCAATCGGGTCGATGGCCTCCCCAATGTTATCGGACTCGACATCATGAACGAACCCTACGGAGGCGACGACGTTCGCTTTGAGCCGACCTCGCTTTCGCGCTTCTACGACGACGTCCAGACCATGCACGCGGCAAACGGTTTCGACACGCCCCTCTACTTCGAACCGCGCATCCTTACGTCCGGCGGACTCAAAACGAAACTCGCGTTCAACCCGCAGCCCGGCAGCGTGTACGCCCCGCACTACTACGAGTTGCTCAGCCAGTTCGGCCTTGGATATCCCGATATCTCGAAGCAATGGACCGAGCGCGCCGTGAAGATGCGCGTCGACGACGCGCGCGCGTTCGACACGCCGCTATTCTTCGGCGAATTCGGAATCCACGGGCATGCCGAATCCGACTTCCAGTATCTCAACGACTTATTGGATCTCTTCGACCACTACCAAGCCGGCTGGGCCTACTGGTCCTACGATATCGCACACGACGATGGCTACGGCTTGGTAGACGAGAACGGCGACGAAACGCCAACGCTCCTTGCGATCTCTCGCATGTACCCCCAGCGTATCGCCGGCGACAACCCCGAATGGTCCCTCGGAGAGCAGTCCTTCGACTTGACCTACACCGCAAACGAATCGACAGCGCCCACGGTCATCTTCATTCCCATGGGCCTCGCCTCCGTCCGCGTGTGGCAGAACGGACAAGAGATTGCCTACGACAACCTCTCGCGCTATTTCTCCGCCAACAACGCGGGCGGCGAAAGAACCCCGCAGTCAATTCATATCGAATGGCAGCAACCGGGCTGAGCAGCGCGATTAACGCGAAGCGCCGCGAAACGGCAGCGTTAGCAACCATCCCAACGTTTGACGAAGCACACCCTGATACTGCGCCAACCCGATGACCATACCCCCGTGCCCTGCGCCGGGTTGCGCCTGATACGTCCCACACAGGCGGTCCCACCACGGCACGTTGAACCCGAAATTGCGGTTGTGTTCGGATTCTTCGACGGAGTGGTGCACGCGATGCATATCCGGCGTGACGACAATCAATCGAAGGACGCGATCCAGTGTGAATGGAATCCTCACGTTGCTGTGATTGAACATCGAGGTTGCGTTCAACACAGCTTCAAACAAGACGACCGCTCCAACCGGCGCACCCAACACAACCACCGCTCCCATCTTGATCGCCATGGAGAACAGAATCTCCAAGGGGTGAAAGCGCAGCCCCGTCGTCACGTCGATGTCCACGTCCGCGTGATGCACTTTGTGCAATCGCCACAGCACGGGCACCCTGTGAAACACGACGTGCTGTGCGTATACAACAAAGTCGAGCGCAATAACCGTCACGATCCAACGGACCCACATCGGCGCGTCCCACTGGTTGCAGATCCCCCACCCCCGCACGCGCGCCCATTCCGCCGCGCCTACTGCCGCCATCGGCAGCGCGACGCGGACCACACCTGTTCCCACGGCCACGAGCGTCAAATTGGCAAACCATCGATACCCCTTCGGCGCGCGCAAGACACGGAGCGGCGACGCGATCTCCCACAGCGCCATCGCCGTGAAGACGGCCAGAAAACTCGCCAGCCTTATCGGTCCTTCATAGTCCATGTGTCACCCATTGACCCGCGCCCCACGGTGCGCTACCGTTACGCCCGCGCTCACCCACAGGCTCGGTGCGCCCGACTGTCCATGTCTCTGAGTCTACTCCAAGGGGCTGATTCGTATGCGAGAAATTCGTGGTAAGGTCGCTTTGGTCACCGGCGCGGCAAGCGGCATTGGGCGTGAAACCGCCTTGGCCCTGGCCCGCGAAGGCGCCCGCCTTATCGTCTGCGATGTCAACGAGTCCGCCCTCGCAACCGTACGCGAGGAACTCGCAACGATCTCCGAATGCCTCCTCGCCGAACGCGTCGATGTCTCCGCCTTCGACCAGATGCAGGCGTTCGCAGACCGCGTCCACGGCATCGTGCCTTGCGTCGACATCCTCGTGAACAATGCGGGCGTTGCCGTCATGGGCGACATCCTCACCACCTCCATGGACGACTGGCGCTGGATTGTCTCTATCAATCTTTGGGGGCCTATCCACGGATGCCACCTGTTCGTTCCTGAGATGGTCAGGAACGCCAAAGGCGGGCACGTCGTCAACGTATCTTCCATGCTGGGATTCACTCCCACGCCCTATGTTGTGGGGTACACCACAACCAAGTTCGGCGTATTGGGCATGAGCCTCTGCATGCGCCTGGATCTTCGCATGTACAAGATCGGTGTTTCGGCCGTTTGCCCCGGCTTCATCAACACCAACATCATCAAGGACACGCGCATTCGCGGAATCGCCGACAAAGAGAAGGCGCGCGACCTGGTCCAGCGCGCGTGCGCGAGACGCAATTACGGCCCCGACCGCGTGGCCCGCGCAATCGTTCGCGCCGTCAAACGCAATCAGGCCATTGTCCCCATAACGATAGAGTCCAGATTCGCCTACTACCTCAACCGCATCTGGCCGTCCGCCGCCCGTGCGCTGTTTGCGTTTTCCGCGGATCGCTTCAAGGGAGATATTACGCTAGAGCCTCCTCCAACGCGATCACGTGGTCAATGAGTTCATCGGCCACGCGGGCATGGTGCGCGTCGAAGCGGGTGATGGGGTCGCGAACGCGGGCCGTTGCGTATATCCCCTGCCGGTGCAGCAATCGCTTGAAGAAGTGGATCGAAATATCGAGGTGCTGATTCGAGAAAGCCAGCACGGGCAGAAGCCGGTTGAAAACCTCTCGAGCCTCTTCGCGCCGGCCTTGCGCGTACAGGGCGTAAATGCGCGTGTAAATCGCGTGCATGCCTGTCGGCATAAACGCATGCACGCCTCGGTCCAACGCCTCGATGATCTGCATCACCGCCCAGCCGCCGGACACGTGCAACCGTCCACCCGTCGCCTCCAATACCTCGGAATACTTCACGCCCGCGGGCGCCACTTCGACTTTCAAGCAGGTAAACGGCTCGACCTCCTCAAACAGCCGCGCAACCAAGGGTACGGGCACGCCGTATCCCGCGGAGTCCCAGTCTTGCAGCATCAGCAACGGCGGCTTCAGCGCCGCGACGGCGCGAACATCGCGTTCATACTGCATGTCGTCTTCGAAGGGAATGCTCACCAGCACCCCTTCGCAACCGAGTCCGATAAGCGTGCGCGCGGCGCGGACCCGCGTCTCGCCGTCGGCGGCCGAGGCCCCTCCGATGACCGGCACACGCCCTCGGCATTCCTCGGACACGTTACGAACCATCAGCGCACGTTCTGTCTCGGATAGCTTGCCTACTTCCGACGCCATCGCGGGCACGAGGAATCCCACGACGCCCGCGTCGATTGCACGCGCAACGTTTTTCCGCAGTCCTTCGATATCGATGCGATCGTCCGAGGTGAACGGCGTATTCAATACCGTGATGATTCCACGCAGGTCCTTCAGTGGTTCCACCGGATATCCCCTCGCTGTTTCAAGCGCCCTCTATGACTGCGGAGCCTCGTGCCATGGGCGCGTCGCGTCGCGCGTTTGACCCGCGCGCGCGTTGTGCGCTATGATTCCGCCCGCTTAACCGCTTCCTTCTCCGTGCCGGAGTGGTGAAATGGCAGACACGCATGGTTCAGGACCATGTGGGCGCAAGCCCGTGGGGGTTCAAGTCCCTTCTCCGGCACCATCTTTCAAATCACACATTCGCACATTCAAAGCACATCGTTGCTACATCATCGGTGCGCGCACACCAAAAAGCAATGGCCCCCCAGCAAGTCGCCGTGGAGCCATTGCCGAACGAGAAAATTCTAGAACTTCAGCACCGACATCAGGAATACATAGTCCGCATCCTGGTCATCTGAGCCGCCGCTGAAGGCCGTCCCGTTGAACTGGAAGTATCCGCCGTCGGTCAGCCCATCCCCTGCGAACAGGTGGCTGTAGTACAGCAAGAAGTACAAGTCTTCCGAGTAGTTGTACTTCACGTAGAACGAAGCTTCGTAACCGATATCGTTGCTTCCTTCCGTGGTCCAGAAGGAAAGGTTGGGCGCCAAGGGAATCCGGAAATCGCCCACGTTCCAATACGCAGGCTGATCGAACGGCGCATCGATCCATGCCTTCGCCAACTGCACGTGAAGAAGTACTTGCTCCGAGGGATGCAAATCGACCCCAGCCGCTACCATGTAGAAATTCGACAGCCAACCGTTGTCGTTCACGACGGGCAAGTAGTTGTAATCCGCGAACAACCGATTGAACGATACGCTCGCGTCCGGTCTGTAGAGCGGATTCGCCCATTCCCAGAAGCTCAGGTCCCGGTTGTCCTGCCCCTCAAAATAGGCCCCCATCACGAAAGCCCGTGGCTTCCACGCTACGTCGAAGGTGTACCCCGTCCTCAGGTCCGCCGCAAAATTGTCGTAGCGCGCGTCATCATCGCCGTACATCATGCCAATCGGCACAAACCGCGCCCCCAGGCTATCGGCTTCGCCGAACTGATACGCCACTTCCAAATCGTAGTCCCAGTTGCCCATTGCCCCGTTGAACCGCATGCCAACCGTATTCAGCGTCGTCGGATCGTAATCGTCCCGGCCGATCACGCCTTCAAACCATTCGCTGAACGCATCATAGTCGGTGTCGTTGCGGCTGCGGGCGTCGCGCAGCAAATACCAGTAGGCCGACACGCTCAACGGCTTGAAAGCTTTGTACGTGGCGTAAACGCCGTAGAAATCGACGTCGCCGTCCTGCTCGCCTACGCCGCCTTCAAGCGGCTTTGCCCAGAATGCATCGACCGAAAACTCATCGGTCTCGTACGTCGCACGTACCGCGTCGAAGGACAAGCGCTGCGTCGGCGTCAGCATATCATTCACCAGCCAGCCCTTGCCCATCACCAGTGCCTGACGGCCTATACGGACCCGCAACGGCAGATCGAACACCGAATCGAGCTGGATGTACGACTGGTTGATCTCGACGTCGTCGCCCGTATCGGCACGGAAATCGGCGCCCGTGATATAGTCGGACCGGAAGTCCTCGCCCCACACCGCGTAGTCGTATAGCTCGATGTACGCCGACACGTTGTCCGTAAGGTCTGCGCTCACATGAAGCAAAACGGCTGTCTCGGCGAAGTGCCAATCCGGTCCTTCGGCATCCCAATCGAACAGAGAGAAGACATCCGATGCGCCAATCGGGCGCTTGGACAGGAAATCCCCCGGAATCCGAATCGTATTGCTGAAGTCTTGCTCGAACACGTTACGGTAATACCGATACCGCATCCGAAGCTCACCGCCTACTTGCACGTTCTGCAGTTCTGCCCAACCGAAGTCGGCAAGAAACATACAGGACAATCCCACCGCAATGAATGCACTTCCCCACACACGATGAATCCGATTCATAATTCCCCCTAGTCTGCCATCGGCGCCCGGCTCGGAAGCCAACGCCTCTCGCCAATGCAAATCCACGCGCCACTAGATACGCTTGGAATCCCCCCCAACTTCCGGAATCTACGTCATCTGCCCCGTTCCGCGAGACAACGCCAAGCGCGCCCATATCCTACGCCCGTCGCCGAACTGGCGTCAAAATGAATAATGCCATCCTCCACTTCTTGAGGTCAGGTGACCCAATCACCATACTGTATTGGGGTTTCTTGCTGCCTTCCACTCACCCCAGGAGATCTCCAAAAATGTTCGAGAAACGTGAAGACGCCCTCCTCTCTCGCCAGCACTTCGTTCTGCGCCAACTGCGCTTCGCGGCAGTATCGGCGGCGCTGGTGTGCGTTTCACTTGGGATTGGCGTGGTTGGATACCATTGCTTCGCCAATCTTGGGTGGGTCGATTCGCTCCTGAACGCGTCGATGATTCTCACCGGCATGGGGCCCGTCAATCCTATGACCACGACCTCGGGCAAGCTCTTTGCCTCGGCGTACGCGCTCTTCAGCGGTGTCGTGTTTCTCTCGTCCGCCGCCGTGCTCCTCGCGCCCCCGTTCCACCGGATCATCCACCATTTCCATATCGATACCAGCGACTCCGATAAACCCGAGGAAGATTGATGACTTTCCGTGCGTCCACGCTGTTTACTGCCCTGCTGGCCATTGCCTTGGCCGGCTGCTACACCTACGACACGTACCTCATCCAGCGAAAGTGGATAGACATCCCCTACGCCACCGTATCGTCGGCCCAGAAACTCGACATCTACCTCCCAAACACAGGCAACGGGCCTTTCCCTGTGATTGTGTCCATTCACGGTGGCGGCTTCGCGTTTGGCGACAAATTCGGCAACGACCTTCGACCCGCCCTGACCGGCTTGGCCCGCGGCTATGCCGTCGCGGCCATCAACTACCGGCTCAGCGGTGAAGCTCCCTTCCCCGCGCAGATCAATGACGTCAAGGCGGCCATTCGCTTTCTCCGCGCAAACGCCGCCACGTATCAATTGAATACCCGCAAGATAGGCGTCTGGGGAAGTTCTGCTGGAGGTGGACTGGCTGCCCTCGCAGGAACATCCGGCGGCGTGAAAACTCTTGCCGACCCCTCCTTGGGCAACGCCGAGCAGTCCGACAAGGTTCAAGCAGTCGTAGACTGGTACGGACCGATCGACTTCCTCACCATGGACGGCCAGTTCAAACAGAGCGGCATCGACGGGATGGT
>JBHEKO010000297.1:0-7578 GCA_041859475.1 Candidatus Hydrogenedentales bacterium | reverse complement strand
GGCTCAAGCCCCATGCCCACGCGCCAATGGAACCCCATTCGTCCGCGTTCGGTTTCGTTTGTCCTTCCTTGTAGAACAACGGGTGCACGCCGTTTTGGAAACCGTCGTCGAAGTCGGGGTCGATATCGCTATAGCAGATCGTGGCCAATCCGTAGCCTCGCTCGACAATCATCTCCACCGGCCACCGGCTGGCCTCGCACCCGCGCGACTTCTCCGTCGCGCGATTGTCCGTGATGCTGTCGTCTTTGGAGTTGGGTAGCCACTTCTCGGAAAGCGGGATCTTGGGGTCGAGGCTGATGGCGTGATTGCCGCGAAAGTTCATACCGGCAAACAGCGGGACAGGACCCTTCGCGTCCTTCGGAAGGTACATCAGGATGTCCATCCACGGCTCCTTCTTGCCCTTCGCGAAGTATACACGGACTTGCCGGCGGATGGCCTTGCCGTTCAGCGCGTCTCCGTGCTTCTCGCGAACGTTGAAGTGCATGGCCTCGGGGCGTCCCGGGCTGCGCCCATAGACGTGTGCCTGAAACAACTCCAGGACTTCCGGGCGGCGCTTCTCGCGCCACTGTTCCGGGGTCGTCACGGCTTCGCCCGACGCAGTGAGTAACGGATCCGGCAAGGTGTAGGCTGGCACCTTCGATTCGTCGTAATTGACCGGAAATTCTTCTGCCGCCGCCGTGATGCTCAGAAGCACCAGCAATAGATTCATTTGTGCTCTCCTGCTCAGTGGAAGCCAAACGCCCAAGAGTCTAAGATACCCTTTCGCGGATTGGCGCTCAAAGGGGGGAGCGGATAACGGAAGGGGAGGATACTCATGAAGCTCGGAATGGTCACCTACAACATGGGCAAAGACATGGACGTGCCCGCGCTCATTGCGTTCTGCCAGGACACGGGCCTCGAAGGGGTCGAGCTGCGCACCGAGCACAAGCATGGCGTCGAATTGACGTTGACCGCCGAGCAACGCGCGGACGTCAAACGCATGTTTGCGGATTCGCCGATCCAGATTGCAGGGCTTGGCTCCACCTACGAATTCCATAGCGCGGACCCCGAAGAAGTGAAGAGGAACGTCGAAGGCGCGATTGCGTATTGCCGGCTCGCGTCGGAAGTCGGGGCTTCGGGCATTAAGGTCAGGCCGAACGGGTTGCCGGAGGGCGTGCCCGTCGAGAAGACCTGCGAGCAAATCGGCAAGGCGTTAAAACAGGTTGCCACGTTCGGCGCGGACCTCGGCGTCCAGATCCGCCTGGAAGTCCACGGGAAGGGTTCTTCGGAGCCTAAACTGGTGCGCGCGATGATGGACGCGGCGGATCACCCTAACGCCCTCGTGTGCTGGAACTCAAACAAGGGCGACATGGACGAAAAGGGCAGCATCGAAGCGAGCTTCAATTTGCTGAAGGACAAGATCGCCCACGCCCATATCACCGACATTGGCGTCTATCAGTATCCGTGGCAGGACCTCTTCAGCCGTTTGAAGGCCATGGACTACAAAGGCTGGTGCTTGGCCGAAATCGGTTACAACGACGAGCCAAACCGATTCATGAAGTATTACCGGACCTTGTTCGACCTTTACACGGGCAACTACACGTGGCCGCACGGGTAGGGCGGGGAATTTTGGATTTTAGATTTTGGATTTTGGATTGAAGAAGGTCACGAACGCGGATATGCAAGACAGGCGAAAGCAGCCTGGCACGGACATGTCAGGCTTTTCGGGCGGAGTGATCTGAATTGCGCGACGCACCTGCTGCCGCGGTGCAGCTCGATAGCCCCGTCACAGCGGTGCCGGGT
This sequence comes from Candidatus Hydrogenedentales bacterium, assembly GCA_041859475.1. GTDB lineage: Bacteria > Hydrogenedentota > Hydrogenedentia > Hydrogenedentales > SLHB01 > JAIBAQ01. The sequence goes on along the minus strand of JBHEKO010000297.1, from coordinate 5,796 downwards.
GTGGGCGAGAAGCGCGCGGAATCGTTGGCCCAACTCGGCATCGCGACCCTCCGCGATCTCCTCTTCCATTTTCCCAGAGGCTATCAAGATCGCCGGTGTCCCACACCCTTGAGCAACGTCCAGGATGGCGATTCCGTGACGGTGTGCGCCGAGGTCGCGAAGTCGCGCATCATGCGATTGCGGCACGGCTTGAGTATGGCGGAGGTCACTCTGCGAGACGAATCGGGTCAGTTGAAAGCGATCTGGTTCGGCCAGCCCTATCTCGCACAGGCCTTCAAACCGGGCGCGCGCGGATTCTTCTCTGGCCCGGCGGGGAAATGGAGCGGCCTCGCCCTGCGCAATCCCGAATACGAACTCCTCACCGGCGATGAGGACGACTTGCTGAACTCGGGCCGCATCGTGCCCGTGTACCGATTGACCGAAGGCGTATCGCAGCGCATGCTCCGCCGCCTCGTGCGAACCGCGCTCGACGGTCTTCGCGAACCAATCGTCGATTCGCTGCCGCCCGGCCTCGCCGCGAAGTACGGCTATCCTCCAGCGGACGCGGGCCTGCGAACCATCCACTTTCCCGATGACCTCGACGAGGCCAAGCTAGCACGAAACCGATTTGCCTACGAGGAACTCTTGGGCATTCAACTTGGCGTGCTGCTCTCGCGGTTGGCGCGGCACAACGAATCAAAGGCCTATCGCCACGTGCTGGACGGGACGTCGCTTCAAGCCCTGCGCGCATCGCTCCCGTTTGCGTTGACAGGCGCGCAGCAACGCGCCATCTCGGAGATTCTCGGGGACATGGCATCGGACCGGCCCATGGTGCGTCTGTTGCAAGGCGACGTCGGGTGCGGCAAGACGGCCGTAGCCCTGCACGCTATTGCCGCCGCCGCGGACGGCGGCTTCCAAACCGCCGTGATGGCCCCGATGGAAATCCTCGCGGAGCAACACGCGCTCACCTTGCGCGAAATACTCGGGCCGTTGGGCATCGGCGTGGCCGCGCTCACGGGATCGACCGCCGGGTCGCGCGGTATCGTCGAGACGCTCGCATCCGGGGCATGCCACGTTGTCGTGGGCACGCACGCGCTCATTCAGGACCGCGTCTCTTTTCACAAGCTTGGGCTCGCGATCATCGACGAGCAACACCGTTTCGGCGTGGTCCAACGCGCGGCCCTGCTTGAAAAGGGTCTCAACCCGGACATGCTGCACATGACCGCCACGCCAATCCCGCGCACGCTCGCCGTGACCGTGTACGGTGGGATGGACATCTCGGTCATCGACGAACTGCCGCCGAATCGCGCCCCCGTGAAGACAGCCCGCGTCCCCCCCGCCAAAGTCGCCGGACTCTACGCGTATATTCGCGAGCAGGCGGACATGGGCCGCCAGACTTACGTCATCTGCCCCTTGGTCGAGGAGTCGCTCGCGCGCGCCTTGACCGCCGTGACGAGTCACTTCGAGCAGTTGGCCTCGGGGCCGTTGGAAGGGCTCCGCCTCGGACTGCTCCACGGACGGCTCGCGTCGGCGGAGAAGGACGAGGTCATGCACCGGTTCAAGCGCGGCGAAGTGGACGTGCTGGTAAGCACAACGGTGATCGAAGTCGGCATCGACTGCCCCAACGCCACGACCATCGTGATAGAAGACGCCGCCCAGTTCGGCCTGACCCAACTGCATCAGTTGCGGGGACGCGTCGGGCGCGGGGACGTGGCGTCGCGGTGCTTCCTGCTGGGCAAGCCGAAAACCCCAGACGGACGCCAACGATTGGAGATTCTGTGCGGCACGAACAGCGGATTCGATATAGCCGAGGCGGACCTGGAGATGCGCGGTCCCGGCGAGTTTCGCGGCGTTCGCCAAGCGGGTCTCAGTGACCTGCGTGTCGCGGACCTAATCCGCGACGTACGGATTTTGGACGCCGCGCGGCGGGACGCCCAGGCGATTCTCGACGCCGACCCGAGCCTCAATTCGCCCGTTTACTCCCCCCTGGCGGCGGCGGCAAATGCCTTTGCATCCCTGACCGCATAGAAATCCTCAGGGAGCCCGCTAGCGCCAAAACCTACGTCCTCAGAGGGTTAGGCGAGACCCGCGTCCCGCCCTTAATTGACTTGATCCTCGGTATGTGCTACATTCCATGGGTTGACTCGGGGGTTAATCCATCGGTAGGAGAGGCGGCCTCTAATGGCACCCAATAAGAAGCAGCTTAAGGTTATCGACAGTCTCGACAGAAGCATTCAGGTCTGTCGCGAGTTCATGAATGACTGGTTGTTGTTCAACCAGATTCTGAGCGCGTACCCCAGCCCGGGCGTGAACAAAGCCCAGCTTGAGAATCAATTCTTGAAGATCAAGAGCAAACTGGCCCGTGAGCACCAGGTTATCAAAGAGAGCCTTGGCGCGGATTATCGGTTTGACGGCAATACGATGAACATCGTATCCGGCGCAACCAACCTCGAAGCCATCTACTCGCAGTCCGAAGTGGCCATCAAGAAGCTGCAAAACGAGTGGCACCGCGCGTTTATCTCGATCAATGAGACCCTCGGCGGCCTCGAAGACAAGAAGTCGCGCGCGGAAGCAGGCGAAAAGGTCTTTGTCGGCAGCGTTGCCGCGCAGGTGGCCTCGGGCGGAGGCGGAATGTCCAAGGGGACAAAGAACCTCCTAATCGTGATAGTCATCATCGCGGTGGTAGCCGTCTTGTTCTTCTTCACTCCGCTTGGCGGCGTATATAAGGAATCCTTCAACAATCTTTTCCGATAGGGATTCCCGCTAGATACCGCGCTCGCCTATAGACACAATTGCATAGGGCGGATCGGTCCGACTGGGCCGATCCGCCTTGGTGTTTCACAAGACCAACGGCCTCCTCTTCGCTCAATCCGTGTCCTTGTTCTCCATACGTACGAAGGGTGTTGCCATCCTCTCCTTTGGGTATTCCTTCAGGTCGTAGCGAATTCCAAATTGGTCGTGCCGTATCGCGTAATCCACGTGAAGGTCCGCGGCCTTCTTATAGACGGCGACGGCTTCCTGCCTCTTGCCCAGCAGATCCAGCAGATGTCCTTGCCAGATAAGGGCGATGCCGCGCTCGGTGTCGCTGGCGGCCTCCTTCTCATAGGCTTTGAATACGTCAAGCCCGTCCTCATACCGCTTCACGTCATAGAGGGCCATACCCACGCGAAGGTGCTCTCCCGAATCGGCGATCTTCTCCAACTCCTCTTTCGAATACGCCTTGGCGATGGTCTCGTTTGATTTCTTCCCATAGCTGCACGACTGAAGCACTGCCAACAGCGAGCTCTTGCGCGCGTCCAGGCTTTGTTTCCAGCGTTGCAGATCGGCTTCGGGCGCGTCTTTGGCCGTCGCGACAAAGGTCTTCAGGGCTTCGAAGAAATTCTCCGGTTCGTCGTCGAAAGGTTCATGCCCTGCCCTCTCGAAGGTCACGAGCGTAGCGCCGGGATGGGAAGTCTGCATGAATGCGGCTTTGTCTTTATCCCACGTGAGATCCCAATTGCCTTCCATAATCAGTGTTGGGATGGGGCACCCATCGAAGACGCCTCGAAAGCTGCGGCGGCTGGAATCGTTGCTCATGATGCCGTTGAATCCCTTGTCGTGATTCCATTCGAGCGTCGCGATTTGCACCATTCGCTCGGGAGACGGCTTGTAGAAACACTGACGTTTCCAGTCGCCGTTCAAGAACGCGTTGTAGATGGATTGCGCCAAATTGAGACTTCTGTCCGACTGCACCCTGGCAATGGCCCGCTGCTCTTCCTCCAAAAGAAATTCGCCTTGCCGCGAGCCGCCCCTGTAGCCCTCGCCAGGGGAAGCCCCAACAAGCACGAGTCCCTTCAAGCTGTCGGGGTACTTCATCGCATAGCATTGGGCCAATAGCCCTCCGTAGGAATGGCCGACGACTACCCATTTGCCCAGTCCGAGCGCCTTCCTCAGGTTCTCCAAATCATCTGTCGCTTGTTCGACGGTGTAGCCGCTGCCGGGCTTGAAGTCCGAAAGGCCACAGCCGCGCTGATCGTAGTAGATGACTTGGGCAAAGGCTGCGGCCCGAGAGAAGCTCGGGTGAAAGCAGTGGTGGGTGGACCCGGGTCCGCCGTGCAACACCACGATAGGCGCGCCCGTCCCCTCGCGCTCGCAGTAGAGTTCGCAATCCCCCACGTTGATGCGCTCCTTCGGGACAGTCATGGCGTCGCAGAGACTGGGGACTTTCGGAAGTTCCTTGATGATTTCCTTCTCACTGCTGACCTTGCGATCCAGGATGGATTCGCGTGCTTCCTCGGCGCGGGCAAAACTGAAATAACAGGCGCTGGAGAGTATGAGCAGCGCAGCCGCTAGACGCAGCGCTTGACTCGATTCGAGAGCGAAACGTGCTTTCATGGCGTTGAATACCCCCCGGCAGTTGTGTGAGTCCGCAGAATAGATGACCGCCTGCGGTCCAGGAGATCACAGGGCCGAGCCACTGTCGGACAATTCGCGCCCGGCGGGGCGATTTGGCATACTTCTGTCCCATGCTCGATTTTGCCCATCACGTCGTCGAATTGTTCGAAGAAATCCACCCGCTGGACCGGATTGCCCGGGCAGGGTATGTTCTTCGTGGAGTCACCGAACCGGAGTCCGTCGCGGCACATAGCCACTTCGTGTCTGTGATGGCGTTGCTGTTTGCCGACAAGTATCCCGAGCTGTTCGACCGCGAACACACGCTCACCATGGCCTTGATCCACGACTTGTCCGAGGCCCAGCTAATGGACATTCCCATGCCCGCGGGAGACGCCTACCTGCGCGAAGCGAAGCAGTCCGCCGAACAAGCCATCATCGAGCGCTTGTTCTCGGGATTCGACGACAAATACGCGGCCTGCCACCGCGAACTCATCGAACCGGCGACGCCGGAAGCCCGCCTTGTGAGAGGCCTCGACAAGGCCCAGATGATGATGAAGATCGTCATGTACGAGCGCGAGGGGCGCGGACGCCTCAAGGAGTTCTGGAAGAATCCCAAGAACTTCGAGGACTTCGGGCTTGCGCCCGTCTCGGCCTTGTTCGATGCGATTTGCGAAGCGGCGCATCGGGAGCGCCCCCGGTGGGACAACCGCTAAGCTCGGAGCCGTCATCGTTCGCGCGGCTGCGAAAGCCATCGCTGTTCTTCCTCGCGTTCTATCTTGCATGGACACTCCGCGTCATACTGCTTCTGCCCTACGAAGACCGCATCGAGTCCGAGGTCGTGCACCGCATCCTTCTTGACGCACTCCGGATACTGCTGTGGCTGGCGCCTCTGTGGGTATACCTGATTCGTGTGGACCGCGCCGCGCCGTTGGCAAGCCTGCGTCTCGACGTGCTTCCTTCTCCCCGAAGGGCCGTGGAGGCGTGTTTGATCGCGGGCGTCTACTTCGCCGTTGTCGTGACCATCGCCGTAACCTTGGAAGATAAGCTGACGATCTTCCAGCGGCACGTGCCGTTGGAACGCTGGCCATGGGTACTCATGGGGATGTGGCTCGCCCCAATTGTCGAAGAGATCTTCTTCAGGGGCTTTGTGTTTCGAAAGCTGCGCGATGTGTTGCGCTTTCAACCTGCAAATCTCTTCAGCGCTCTCTTGTTCGCCTCGATTCACGTTCCCGGATGGCTTTACCTCCAGGGTTTTGGCGCTGGATTCGTCATGAGTCTTGCCAGCGTTTTCGTTATTGGATATGTGCTGGGACTGCTCGTGGAACGCACGAATTCCCTGTGGCCTGCGATCGTTATGCACTTCTTGAACAACCTGCTTTGGACCGGATGACCGTAAGGCATATCCAGCAACACCCCTCCTAGGCTACACTGTAACGTGCGGAA
>JBHEKO010000169.1:0-11028 GCA_041859475.1 Candidatus Hydrogenedentales bacterium | reverse complement strand
TTGCTCCTCCGACAGAAACGTAATGCCGCGCTTCGCACTCACGGGCAGGTCGCCATTAACGCCCGCGCCCACTTCGGCGCGCGCGGAAGCTAGCTCCCGCATCGGACCCATCTTGGCCGTGCGCACCGCGATTCCCGCAATGGTTCCGGTCGAAAGAGTCATTCTGCGCTCTCCCAATTGGGGTAGTAGTTCGCTTCAATCGAGATTTGGATTCGCGAAGTCCTGTAGTTGGGCAAAGAGCCGGCTGGAAGCCAGCGTTACAACTCACAAGATCAACCAATACGATTCAGTAGTCCGTATCCAGGCGTTTGCAGCGACGCATTGTACCCGACTCAATCCGGAGGTCACACATGCTCCACGTACGCTTGCTTGATCCGCTCGACGAAGTGCACTTGGTCTGTTGCCCATAGTTCGTCGGAGAAGATCTCCACCTCAATGGGTCCGTCATACCCTGTGGACTCAACCCAACTCCGAATCTCCGGGATATGGATACAACCCTCGCCCATGAGGCCACGGTCATTGAGAAGATCGCGCGTCGGCGTGAGCCAGTCGCAGACGTGAAACGAGAAGATACTCCCCCCCGCGCGCCGGATCTGATTCTGAAGGTCCGCGTCCCACCAAAGGTGATACACATCCACGGTCACACCCAGCCACGGGTTCTCAATCGCCTCCGCCATGTCGTTGGCCTGGGCGAGCGTGTTGACAGCCGACCGCGAGTCCGCGTACATCGGATGCAACGGTTCGATGCCGAGCTTGACGTTCGCGGCCTCCGCATACGGCAACACTGCCGATATGCCGTCGCCGATAAGCTTGCGGCTCTCTTTCAAAGGCATGCCCGGCACGGCCCCGCACACCAGCACAATCAACGGCGCGCCGATGGCGGCTGCCTCATCGACGGCGCGGCGATTGTCGTCGATGGCCTCCTGCCGCTTCTCCGCGGTATCGGCTGGAAAGAACCCTCCCCGGCACAGGCTCGCGACCTTGAGACCCGAATCCCGCAGAATGCGCGCGCCCTCCGCCGTGCCCGCCGCCTGCAAATGCTGCCTCCACACCGTAATCCCGGGCACCCCCGAGCGGACGTATGCGTCGGCGGCTTCCTTCAAGGACCACGGCTTTGTGGTCATGGTATGAATGCAGAGGCGCGATAGATCGCTCATTCCGGCCATCGATACAGTCCCCCCATCTCCCTCAAGGAACACTCTCAAGAAACGTGGATAATTCGTTTGCCACCGAGACAAGCGCCTTTCCTAGGGCCTCGCCTTCGGCTTTGTTCACGGTTTCCACAAAGGAGAAGTCGTCAGCAGACTCCTGAACCTGGAATTCCTCGGACGCTTTCGCCGTGAAGGGAACTACTCCCGTTCTCACATCTAGCAAGAGCGCCTCCACGCCGCAATACGCCTTGGCTTGATCAGGCTTTACATAACGATACTTCTCGTAGGATCCCTTCTTCACACGATACACGAGAAGCAGGTCGGACTGAAACCGCGCGGCCGCTTCACGTAACTGGGGGACCGTAGGCTCTCGAGGCACCAGAATGTCCGGGAGCGTCGATGCACTGGCCAGACGTTGGCACGTTTCCAGGAAATCGAACAGGCGGACAACCGCGTTTTGCTCCGAGACAGCGGAATCGGAGGACCAATATCCGCCTCGCTCATCCAGGCGAAGTACCGCCAGACGGGCATTCTGAGGCAACGATATCTTCGTCGTCAGAATCCGTTCGATGTCAGCATTGCCCAGAACCGCAGTGTCCGACGAAAACAAGGAACCCTTCATGGCCTCGCGCTGCTGGTATTCTCTCGATGCCATGTAGTCGAGGGGAGACATGGATTTCTTATAGCTGGCACAACCGGTGACACTCACCAAGAAGCTTGAAACCACGACGAGGTTAGTCAAACGGGCTCGCTTGCACATTGATCTGCCTCCTTATCTGCGGGCTGCACGTTGGGATACACCTACTCAGATACCCACGTCGAGCCGGAGGTTCCTCGGTGGCGGGAGTTTAGGAGTCTCCTTTTCAAGTTCTTTGACTGGGATGTGGAATAACGCCAGAGGATCCTTGATTTATCGTAACTGTATCCCCGTAACATATTGATAATAGATAGTTTAAATGGGGTCTGTGCAATTTTGCATTCCGAATGCAAATTTGCATGACGTCAAGGAGGGACCGGCCCGAGTGTCGAACGTCCTGCTACTTCCCCGCCTTTGCCTCGTCCATCATCGTGATGAACCGTGCAAACAGGTAGCGGCTGTCGTGGGGACCTGGCGATGACTCGGGGTGGTACTGCACGCTGAACACGGGCAGCTCGAGGTGCTCCATACCTTCGACCGACTTGTCGTTGAGATTCGTGTGCGTGATCCGCACCTTCGACGTGTCGAGCGAATCGGGGTCGACCGCAAACCCGTGGTTCTGCGCGCTGATCTCAACCTTCCCCGTGATGTGGTTCATCACCGGCTGGTTGCCGCCCCGATGGCCGAACTTGAGCTTGAACGTCGTGCCGCCAAAGGCATGCCCGAGTATCTGGTGGCCGAGGCAGATTCCGAAGATAGGCTTCTTGCCGAACAACCCCTGCACCGTCGGATAGATGTACGGCAATGCGGCGGGGTCGCCGGGGCCGTTGGATAGGAAGATGCCGTCGGGCTTGCACGCGAGCGCTTCCTCGGCGGTTGCGGTCGCAGGCAACACAAACACCTTGCACCCCGCCTCTTCCAGCAATCGCAGGATGTTGTACTTGATGCCGTAGTCGAAGGCGACGACGCGGTACTTGCCCTCGAACCCGGGATTCCACTCGTAGCCCTGCTTCACGCTGACGGCCTTGACATAATCGCTGCCAGCCATGTCTTGGGAGGCGATGGCCTTCTTCACGAGGCTTTCATGGTCGTGATCGATGGTGCTGATGACCGACTTCTTCGCGCCTTCCGTGCGCAGCATCTTTGTGATCTTGCGTGTGTCGACGCCGTCGATGGCGACGATGCCGTGCTCTTTCAAGTAGTCCGGCAGACTCTGCTTTGCGCGCCAATTACTCGGCGTGTGGCAGCATTCGCGCATCACGAAGCCTTCGACGAAGGGTTTACGCGACTCGACGTCTTCGGGATTCACCCCGTAGTTGCCGATCAGCGGATAGGTCATGGTGACGATCTGGCCCGCGTAGGATGGGTCCGTAAGGATCTCTTGGTACCCGGTCATGCTCGTATTGAACACGAGTTCCCCGTAGGATTCGCCTTCCGCGCCTACGGCAGTCCCTTCGAAGACAGCGCCATTTTCGAGTGCAAGGGTGGCTTTCACTAATGGTTTCCTGCGTGAGGTTGATTCGTTACAGATTCGCGCGGCCATGCGCAGTGTCGGGACGGGAGGGTACCGAAACGGGGGGGGGAAGGTCAAGCTAATGCGTAGTAGTACTGTGGTAAATCCTCTATTCCCGCCACTGCCATAGCCGGCGACTTGACCGCGTATCGATGGTGCACGCGGTGCTCCGGCTTTGATTCGGTCCCGCCGGACCGTCTATTGTCACTGCATCAATGCAGGTGGCGGGACATGGAGCCGGAGGTCAGGCAGTATGACGCAACTCAACCGTGAAACCTTGGGTACCTTCGTTGAGCGCTTCAAGACATTGAAGGCCGATACCACGCCCAAGTGGGGCAAGCTTACGCCCACGGGGTTGCTGCGGCACATCCGGTTTGTGGTTGAGGTGTCGCTGGGGGAAGTCCCCGAAGTGGATAAGAGCACGTTCTTTTCGCGGTACATCTTGAGTACTCTTTTCTTTCGCGTCTTCACCCGGTGGCCCGGCGGGGTGTTGAAAGCACCACCCACTTGGACGCCGGAGCCGAGCGACGATTTCCGGCTTGAGATGAAACTTATGACGGATGCTCTGAAGCGATTCGCCGACGCGGCCGACCGCGACCCCAAGCGCACGACCATTAGTCCACTCATGGGGCCCACTACGCTGGCCTATTGGCAGCGCGTTCATGGCGTTCACTTTGCCCATCACTTTCGCCAATTTGGCCTGTAGCCATATCGCCGGACCGAACCGGAGAGGAGTGAGGCTTGATTACGAGAATTATCGCAGTCCACGGCATTGCGTTATTGACGGTCTGCGGAGCGGCGTATACCCAGATGCCGCAACATACGACTGTCTACAAAGAGAAAGGCCGCTTCGGAGGCTGGCCCGCCAACCACGGCATCTGGATCTGGGACAACGAAATCGTCGTCGGCTTTAGTAGGGGGTATTACAAAGATCTTGGACCGGAGCGGCACAATATCGACCGCGAAAAGCCGGAAGAGCACTTGCTTGCGCGCAGTCTGGACGGTGGCGAGACATGGGCCGTTGAAGACCCTGCGGCGCAGGGATACCTCATCCCGCAAGGCGAGGCGCTGCATGGAAAGGAACTGCCGGGCGTCGGCATCAAACCCTCAACCGAATGCCCCGGAGGCATTGACTTCACGCATGACGGCTTTGCATTGACGGCGCGAATGTCCAGCGCGAATGCGGGCGAATCCCGATTCTACTATTCGTACGACCGTGCCAAGACGTGGCAGGGCCCATACAAGCTGCCGCTATTTGACCAGAAGGGCATCATGGCCCGCACCGACTACATCGCATTCGGACCCAGCGAGTGCATGCTCTTTCTCTCCGCATCGAAAAGCAACGGAAAAGAAGGACGTCCGCTTTGCGTCCGCACAACCGACGGCGGCCTGACGTGGACTTTCGTAGGATGGATCGGTCCGGAACCTTCGGGATACGCCATCATGCCCGCGACGGTGCGCCTGGGCGAGAACGAGTTGCTTTCGGCGATCCGCGTCAAGGAAGGCGATAAGAGTTGGATCGACGCGTACCGTTCGAAAGACCGAGGCGCGACGTGGACCTATGCGGGCCGTCCCGCGCTGGATACCGGCGAAGGCAATCCCGCCGACATGATGGTGCTCAAGGACGGCCGGGTTTGCATCACCTACGGATACCGCGCCGCGCCGTTCGGCATGCGCGCCCGCATCAGCGCCGACGGCGGCAAGACGTGGGGCGACGAGATTCATCTGCGCGACGACGGCGCGGGCCGCGATATTGGCTATCCGCAAACTGTGCAGCGTCCGGATGGCAAACTGGTCACCATTTACTATTTCCACTCCGCCCCGGACCCGGAGCGCTATATCGCCGCTACTATCTGGGACGCACCCAAACCGTAGCCTCAGGTGTTTTCGCGCGGTTGTTCTCAATAGGGCAGATCCCATACACTCCCGCCCCAATGCAAGGAATCTGGAGGAAGAAACATGTACGCGAAGTTGACACGCTCGGCCTGCGTTCTGGCCGCAGTTCTGACCATATGCGCGTTAGCTACCGCCAACGACGGCCCCTTCTCGTCGGTCCCCGCCGGGGGCATTCAGTTCGAAAAGTCGGACGCGATCAGTATGGACAAGGAAGATCTGTTCATCAGTGTCGACGAAGTCCGAGTGGCTTACGTATTCCGCAACACGTCCGCGCAGGATGTGATGACGAAAGTGGCGTTTCCGTTGTCCATATGGCGAGTGGGCGACTTCGAGTGTTCCGACCCGCAGTACGCCGAATTCTCGGTGAAGGTGGATGGCAAGCCCGTCAAATTCGAAACGCGTGTGCGCGCGGTGCTGTTCGATGAAGCCAAGAAGGGGCCGTTCATTTACTCGAAGGGTCCGTCGACGGTCACGAGAGATGTCACCGATATCTTGACAGAGCACGGTGTGGAGTTGCGCGAGTGCGAGAAGGCGTGGGAAGCGGTGGAGAAACTGAGCGAAGAAGCGAAGGAAGAGTTGATCAAGGAAGGAATCGTCGAGCGCGGAGCCGAGTATGTCTCGCCGCTGTGGGGTGTTCAGGTGGCCTTCATTTGGGACCAGACGTTTCCTGCCAACGGGGAGACGCGCATCGAACACAAGTATGTGCCGCAAACGGGCTACTTCAGCGAGTGGCATTTCGATCCTTGGTACAAGGACGTAAATGAGGGGAAGCTGGAATGGCGCGATGTCCCCGCATTTGGGACGGATACCTTCAACGCGCAATGCGGCGAATTCATAAAGCACTTCGAGATCGATAAAGGTCTGCTGGACTGGGCCGCGAGACAGCGCGATGCCAATAAGCGGTTCAATTTCGCCGTGGTCGACTACATCCTCACGACCGCGTCGTATTGGCACGGGCCCATCAAGGACTTCACGTTGACCATTGCCAAGTCGAAAGAGGGTCCGTCAGCAATCTCCGCCGCCGTGGAAGGACTCAAGAAGATCGACGACACCCACTTTCAGGTCAAGCGAACCAACTACACACCCGATCGGGACTTGGCGATCCTCTTCATTCATCCATTCGATATGGAGTAGAGCGCCGTATCTTGCCTCGCCTTGGCGAGGGCTTTGAGTTGGAGCCGTTGCTCCGCGGTTAGGTCGGGACTCGGCACTGCGCCAAACGCCGCCGCCGCTTCCATGACGCGGTGCGGAGCGTCGTCGAGGCAGTCGCGCCCGTGCAAGCGAAACGACACTGGAGTCAGCGGTCCGAAGTATAGCGCACGTGTCAAATCGGGCCACTGCGCTGCATTCGGCTCCACGCCAGCCGCCCGTGCAAAGAGAAGCGCCGCCGCGTGCATGGGGATTTCCTTGGGGCCGCCGCGTTTCGAACGGCCTGACTCCAATCCTGCCATCATCTCCTCGCGTGTAGGTCCCTCGATCGCGCCACTCCAGCTATACGCAAGCCAACGCGCCTGCAATTCAAGCACGGGGAGATAGGGGCCAACGAGATCGAACATGCCTACGCACGCTAAGCCGGGGAGATCCGGATGAAACGTGAACTTATACAAGTCGATGCGCCGCTCGTCCAAGTTCAGAATGCGTCTCACTTCCGGGCTGAAGAAGGGCAGATCCAGATCGTATCCCGTGCCAAAAATGATTGCATCGGCTTCTTCGGAACTTCCATCGGTGAAGTGGACCGTTGATCCCGATACCGATTCAATCCATGGCCTTACCTGAATGCGCCCTTCCGCGACTAGCGGGAGGTAATGCTGGCACTGCGTGATTCCCGCCTCGAAGATATTGTCCGCGGGTTTTGGTGCGCCAAACTGTTCCGGGCTGCCGCTAGTTCGCACGAGGAGTTCCTTGAGCCCCTCGGCTACGATCTCCTTGGGCATACATTCGGCGGCAAGCCCCGCGAACCGCGTGAATGCCATGTGTTCCGTGGGAACACCGGCCAAAAGCTTGTGGAAGACATACCGCTGGCGGCGATTCGTTACGGTAACGTGCGCTGCGCCCAGCATGGCCAAATCGCTCGCGATCTCCAACGCGCTGATGCTGCACCCGGCGACAATCACGCGCATACCGCGATAGCGCTCGGGATTCTTGTACGCAAATGTGTGCGATACTCCACCGGCGCCTGAAAAAGAACCCAGCCCCGGCACGGCTGGAATCGCCGGCTTGTGATACCGTCCCGACGCCACCACCACGCGGTCGAACGTCTCTTCGCGTGCGGATCCGTCCGAGTCCACGCTGCGGACTACCCAGCGTTGCGCATCCGCGGCCCAGGCAGTCTGCTCGACGCGCGTCCGCAGACGAATGGAGGAGACGAGATCGAAGTGCTCCGCATACCGTTCTAGATACTCGCAGACAGCCTGGTTCGTAGGATATACGGGCGTCCCCGTCGGGTACGCGAGATCGCTGAATGCCGTCATCACGCGGCTCGTGTTCGTACGCATCGACGGCCACACGCCGCTGTACCGGCCATCGCCTGTCCATTGTCCGCCGACGCGGTCGCCTTGCTCGTACAGAACGGGTTCGAACCCCTCCGACTTCAAATACCGCGCGGTCACCAGTCCCGCGGGTCCGGCCCCAATAAGTGCGACCTTGTCCATGCCTGTCCTCTCAATCGTGCGTGGTTGCTTGAATGCCCTTGCAGCGTGGCCAGCAGATTGTGCACAGGAAATACACGATGATCAAGGAGGCCCCTGTAATCTCGCTTGGTGCCGCGGATTGACACTTTCCCCGAATCTTCCCCGCTCGAGCTTGTCTTGGGTGCACGCGCGCTCTATTCTTTGGATTCGGAGCAACCATCATCGCAGAGGGCAGTGTTATGCGAAGCATCGTCGCCATCGCAAGTCTGTACGCCGTATTCAATCTTGCCGTCGCATTTGCGGCGCCGGCTCAAGTCATCGACGTGGGGAACCACCCTCAACTCTTCATCGATGACCGCTTCATCGCGGAGTCCAACAACGTCACCCTCGCCATGAATCCTCCCGTCAAAGCAGGTGCGGTCCTGCTTCCCGACAAACCGTGGGAGTCAGGCGAGATCGGGTTCTGCGTCAGCGTCGTGCAGGACGGCGGCGAGTACAAAATGTGGTACCTCGCGCGCGACAAGGCGAACACGTACTGCGTGTGTTACGCGCGGAGCAGTGACGGCCGCACCTGGGAAAAGCCCAACCTGGGCCTCTTCGACTATCAAGGATCGAAAGAGAATAACATCGTGCTGACAGGCGTTATGGAGACGACGGTCTTCCTCGATCCCTCGTGCAAGCCCGAGCAACGTTTCAAAGCCGTCACGGCGATGTATTGGCCCGACCCGGAAAAAGCCGGACTCTACATTTGGACCTCACCCGACGGGCTCCATTGGACCGATCCGCCGGTGCGCGTGTTTCCGCTGCTGCCGGACACGGCCAACCAAGCCTTCTACGACACGCGCTTGAAGAAATACGTGGCCAACATCCGCGTGTGGGACCCCTTGCGCAAGGTTGGCCGTATCGAGGTGGACGACATCCTCCAGCCGTGGCCTTTCCAACAACTCGACAAGCCCTACCTCATCTGGGGCGAAGGCAAGATTCCCGTGCCCAGCCGCGAAGTCCCCATCGTCTTCAGCTACGACGAGAAAGATCCGCAGATATCGGACCACTACAACCCCGCGTGCTTTCAGTATCCCTGGGCCGACGACGCCTATCTCATGTTCCCGTCGCCCTACCGGCATTTCCCCGAGCCGCCGGTCGGCAAATATGGCAACGATGGCTTGTGCGACATCCAAATGGCCGTCAGCCGTGACGGGGTCAATTGGACGCGCGTGTCCCGTGCGCCCTATGTGCCCATGGGACTGGAAGGCACGCAAGACGCCGGGCAGATGTACATGGCCGTGGGCGTCGTGCGCAACGGCGACACGCTCTACCAATACTACGGAGGCTCCTCGCACACCCACGGCACCACCGGCGTCGAACGCGGCGGCGCGATTGAACGTCTCGAACAACGCCTCGACGGATTCGTGTCTGCAGATGCCGCCTACGAAGGCGGCGAATTGACCACACCCCCGATCACGTTCGCAGGCAAGGCTCTCATGCTAAATGTGAACGGCAGCGCTTTGGGTACAGGAAGAATCGCCTTGCTCGACACTGACGGCAACGAAATCCCCGGCTTCACCCTCGCGGACTGCGACGAATTCGGCGGCAACTCCTTGTCGCGTGCCGTCGCATGGAAAGGCAACAACGATCTCAGCGCCTGGGCAGGCAAACCTGTCCGGCTGAAGATTGTCTACCGCGCCATGAAGCTCTATTCATTTCGATTCGCGGAGTAGTTGTCGCTCGCCGAGTGCAAGTGAATAATCCGAGGCCTGAGAGCCGCGTCGGAAAAGTGGCATTCAACGGCGTCTTTGACCCGTTCGCGCAAAGCCTCGTAGTCGTCCGCTTGTGTGAAGATGGAATCACCGAGCGCACGAGCGAGATATCCCGCTTCGGGATCTCTTTTGACTAAGAGTATCAACTCATTCATCACCGCTATGGTCGCCCGTGGGTTTCCTTGAGTTTCGGCCTTCAACCGTCGCATCCTTGAGATTCGTTCCCTCGTGAAACCGCTTAGCGTACTTCCCCTGGACGCCCTCCTTGAGAAGAGCACGCAAGTCGTACTCGGGTTGAAGCTCGTCAGCTTTCTTGCGCTCCGATTTCGATCTCATCGAGTCTAACCTCGGTGCCGAATTGAATCCGTCACTTCTTAACTGTCTCCACCAAAAACGGCACGGTATTCGTGCTGTCCCAGCGGTGCGGGCCGGGGAAGATGTCGTGCTTGGGGTAATCGGGCGCGCCGAGGATTTCGTAGACCTTGTGCGCGATGGCGATTTGCGGGCGGACGTTGTCGAGGCCGTCCGCGCCGTTGAGCGGATCTTGGTCGCCGGATTGGATCATGAGCGGGCGCGGTGCGATGAGTGCGCCCAGATCGCCGTGGTCGGCGTTTTCCCAGAGGTGAGGCACGTAGTTGCAGGAGCAATTTCCGTGCATGTCGAGCAGCGATTCTTTGACACCGTAGAAGTATCCACTGACGACGGCCGCTTTCACGCGGTCGTCGAGCGCCGCGAACCACAACGTCTGCAATCCGCCGCCGCTGAGGCCCGCGCAGCCCATGCGCTTAGCATCGCAATCGCCGCGCGTCTCCACGTAATCGGCAAGCCGCATCAGGTCCCACACCCACATGCCCGTCACGGTTTGCCCGAGCGGCATGGCCATGTTGTTCAGCCACTGACACGACTGCTGCAGCGCGTCCCGTTGCTTGGCCATCAGCTCTTGCCGTTCGCCGAATCCGCGCGCATCGGGGCAAAACACGATGAAGCCCGCCTTGCACAATTCCACGCCGTAGGCGTAGTGAAAGTCCTCGATGGCCTTTGCGACTTTTGGGTTATCGGCAACACCGGCTACGGCGACCTTGCCGCCGCCGCCGTGCCCGTGCGTAGCAATCATAACCGGGAACGGCTTCGCGCCCGTCTTCGGCACGAGCACGTACACCGGCATGACGATACCCGGTTCGGTCTGAATCTCGACGCGTTCCCGCGTGTAGTCGCCGCAATCCACGGTCTCTGTCACGGAAGGATTCAGCGGTGCGCTCTTCATCGTCGGGATGCCCAACAATTCGCGCAGCTTTGCTCGGGCCGTCTCGCGCCACGCCGCGGCGTCCGCGGGCGTGGAACCGGAAAATCGCAACGCGCGGCCCGTTTCGTCGAATCGCGCGCGCATATACGGTTGCACGGAGTAGGGAGGGATTTCAGGTTGCTCTTGGGCATAAGCGGAGAC
>JBHEKO010000780.1:0-8548 GCA_041859475.1 Candidatus Hydrogenedentales bacterium | reverse complement strand
ACCCGATGCAGCCGGTGCCATACCCATGCAGCGGAAATGCGGTCATAGGCGTCGCCAAACTTGAGTTCCAGCAATGGACGCCAAATGACCTCAAAAGCGCGCGTGCCTAAGCGATCGATGAGCCACGGCTTTGCCGCGAGTTCGTCCAGTTGCTTCCATTCCTGGCGGAGACGGGCTTCGAGCGCGAACGCGCCGAAGCGCACGCGTTGAGCGAATGGAATGGGGGAGAAGCGCAGCAAGTCGAGCGGAGTCGTGAAGGGATAGGTTGCACCGTCGTAGTGAAAGCCCGTCTTTGGGCGCCGCCAGTGCAGGCGATTCTCCAAACCGAGTTCCCGGCACAAATCGAAATAGCCATGGTCTTCGCGGCAAAGGAAATGGTAATAGCGCTCAATTCGTGCGCCGTCGAAATCGAAGGTGGAGATAAGTCCGCCTGTTTCATTGCCTCGTTCGAATACTTCGACGTGGAACCCGCGCTTGGCAAGCGCCAAGGCCGCGGCCAATCCGGATATACCCGCCCCTATGATCCCTATTCTCGATTTCATACTTACCGTTGTTGATACGCCCGCCGGTCACTATACTTTGCGCAGACTACCATAGGGGGGAAACACGTTGCAGCCTTCGGAACCCGAGCAGGACGTGAACGCGGACGAGACGCGAACAACTATCGGACCTCGGCAAGGTCCCTGCCGTGGGGTTGCCCTCGGGCCGCTATGGTTGCTTGGGCTGATGCCGGCATTTGTAGCTCTATTCGTTTGCTTCCATTACGGATTCGAAGCCCCCTACATGGACCAATGGGAATTGGTTCCCCTTATCGAAAAGGCCTTCAACGGAGACATCGCATTTCGCGATCTTTGGGCCCAGCACAATGTTCACCGTATCCCGATACCAAAGCTGATCATGCTCGTCCTGGCGCGGCTGAGCCACTGGGACACCCGTTGGGAACGCGCCGCAAGCATGACGTTCGCGTTTTCCGCTGCCGCGCTTCTGATGCTGTTGTTTATCCGCGCCCAACGCCGGTCGCGTGCCGCGCCTTGGGCATGGCTAGTTATGAGTACCCTCTTCTTTTCCGCCGCGCAATGGGAGAATCTGCTCTGGGGCTGGCACCTGCTCATTTACCTGAATTTGCTTGGCGCTCTTCTGGTCTGCGCCGGAGTGTCGTCCACGAATGCCCCGCGCATGTGTGTCGCCGTCGCGGCCGTTGGCGCCGTCCTGTCGGTGTTTTCGTACGGCAACGGACTGGTTCTTTTGCCTGTTGGCGTAGCCATCCTCGTGCTTCAACAATGGCAGCGCAAGCGCATGGAATTGGCGAGCCTTCTTGCCTGGGGAATAGCGTCGTCGTTGATTGGCCTTGCCTATGTCTGGGACTTTCACAAACCGTCCTACGATCCCTCGTACGCAAGCGTGGTGACCACACCCGCTCAGTACGCCTACTACGTCGCCGCCTATCTTGGCGCGCCCCTGGCCAGCTTCGATCCCCGGCCCGCTGCCGTAATGGGCATCGCAGGATTCTGCGCGTATCTTCTGCTTTCGTGGAAGGCTTTCAGGAAGCAAGACGCAACCCAACGTGCCGTGTTGCCGTTCGACGGATTGGCCTTGTACGCCATCGGCACCGCATTCCTCACCGCCACTGCGCGGACCGGTTTCGGTGTTGTGCAGGCACTGAGTACTCGTTACATCGCCTATTCTTCGTTGCTGTGGATTGCAATTGCCGTCCACTTTTGCACGATGCTCTCGGCCCAAGAGGCCTCGCGATCGGTTCGACGGTTTCTGGCTGTAGTTCTGCTTCTAATCGGATTTGCAGCGGCGGCCAACTCTGCTCTTGGAATCTACCGATGCGACGAACGCCACGACGGCCATGTTGCAGCGCGCGACGCCCTCGTCTCCGGCGGCCCCCCTGAACTCCTTCGACGGCTATACCCAGACGAACAAGTCGTCTTGAAGGCGCGCGAGACTCTGAAGGAGTATCGTCTCAACGTTTTTCGATGATTGACCACAAAGCAAACCGAATCGATTATCAGTCCAATGTCTTGTCAATGGGGAAGGTTGAGTCTTCGGTAAGCCGGAGAAGACGATGATTTTCGAATACGGTTAGAATGTGAACTTCTTCGCTCACTATTCGATACACCACGCGGTAGTTTCGCACTATGAGTTCGCGTACATCGTTTCTGTCGAGTTCAGGGACAATTCGTCCAGACAATGGAAACTCCGAGGCGCGCGCGGCGCAAGCGCGTAGCGCAACTACCCATTTTGAAGCGGCCTCCTTCTTGTCCGAGGCAATGAAACGAGCTATTCCCAGGAGATCATCGCGCGCATGAGAGGTCCAGCGTAGTCTCACCTTCCGCTGCTTATCTTCACAATATGTGCTAGCTCGTCGTCCAATTCCGAGTCCTCAACCAAGCGTCCGCACTCGGAGTCGTTCATGCCTTGTTGAACGGACTCCAAGAAACGCGCGTGTTCGGCTAGGGCGTCGTAATCTTCCGGGGATACGAGTACTGCCGCAGGTTTTCCGTGTTGAGTTATTACGATTGGACGGCGATTCGTCTTGACGCGCGCAAGGATGTTCGCCGCTTGAAGTTTGAATTCGCCGACCGAAACCACATCGCTCGATAGCTGAATTGGACGCATCTCTTATCCTCCTCACCGATCAACTTTGCATCAAAGTATATGCTATATTCAAGGTAAAAATAGGTACTGAAAATAGGTATGTTTTTGGCGTCCTTGTCTGTGCCTGTGCTTATGTAAGGGCTGCTGGTAGCGAATTGACGTTGCCTATCTACTGACGTATCCTTGCGCTTTCGGTTAACCAGCAACAAAGGACTCTTTTCATGGCATGTGAAGCAACAGCCTACGCACGGGCTGGCCTTATCGGCAATCCGTCGGACGGCTATTTCGGCAAGACCGTATCGTTTATCATCCGCGATTTCGCGGCAAAAGTGAGCCTTTACGAGCATCCGGAAGTCGAGATTGTCCCGAGTATGCGCGACCGTTCGGTGTACCGTTCCATGCGGGATCTGGTTGAGGACGTTCAGGCCTATGGGTATTACGGGGCCATTCGTATCGTCAAGGCCACCATTCGTAAGTTCTCGGATTACTGCGATACCCACGGTATCGTGTTGCCGGACCAGAACTTCCTCATTCGCTACAGGACGACCATTCCGCGGCACGTCGGGCTTGCCGGCTCAAGCGCATTGGTTACCGCTACTCTGCGCTGCCTGATGGAGTTCTACGACGTCGAGATTCCGAGGCACATCCAACCCAATATCATTCTCAGCGTCGAAATCGAGGAGCTTGGCATTTCGGCTGGGCTGCAGGACCGTGTCATTCAGGTTTACGAAGGCTGCGTGTACATGGATTTCAACCGCGGCGTGATGGAATCGCGCGGCTACGGGGAGTATGAGGAGATTGATCCCGCCCTGCTCCCGAATCTGTACATGGCCTACCGCACCGGTTTGGCGGAAGGGTCCGAGGTGTTCCATAACAACATCCGGGAACGCTGGAAGAATGGCGATCCGGAAATCATAGACGCCATGCACGACTTCGCCGGCTATGCGAAAGCCGTGCGCGACCTTCTCGTGTCGGGACATGGGGGAGAGATAGGCCCCTGGCTGAACAAGAATTTCGACCGGCGACGCTCGATCTATCGCATAGCCCAGGATCAGATTGATATGGTGGAGAAGGCACGATCGGTCGGGGCTAGCGCAAAGTTCGCCGGATCTGGCGGAGCTATAGTCGGCACCTACGAAGACGACGCCATGTTTAACCGCCTTGTTGAGGCATTCGCGGGCACCGATGCGGCTGTAATCAAGCCACGGATAATGCAGAACTCCGTGGTCTAGACGAATTGCTTCATGTACTGAAGGCTCTTCGTGGCGATTGCTTCGGGGCCCGGGTCGAATATGAAAACCTCCACCGAGACATAGCCCTGATAGTCGACATCCTTTAGGGCATCGAAGATAGGTCCGAAATCGACCTCGCCCCATCCCGGGCCTTCCAGATTGGCGTCGTTCGCATGATAGTGCGCGAGGTACTTGGCATGCTTGCGGATCGTGGCCGGGCGTCCTTCGGGTTCCGTGGTCATGGCTTTCGTGTCGAGAAGCAGTTGGAAGTTCGGGTGATTGATGCGCTCGATCAGCGTGACCGTTTCCGCGGCGCTCTGGCAGAAATTGGTTTCGGCGGCGGTCAAGGGTTCCATACACAGGATGACCCCGCGCTGCTCGAGCGTGGGCAGCGTCCGCTCGAACACTTCCACGGCGTAGTCGAAGGCCTGCTCGTACGTGACCCCGTCCATGACGCTACGCTGTTTGGGGGAACCGAAGATCATCTTGGTCCCGCCGACGTCGCCGCAAAAGTGGGCGAGGTCGATGATGTATTGTGCCGTGCGCTCGCGCACTGCTTTGTCGGGGTGCGTCAGATACATGCCGTCCGGCCCAACGAGCACCCAGTGTATTCCAAGAATGTCGAGGCCGGCTCCTTCTGCCGCTCGCACAATCGTCTTCCGCGTCTTTTGCGAGATATCCGTCACGTACTTGGACAGTGTAAAAGGGGCTATCTCCAGGCCGTCATAGCCAACTTCTTTCACGTAATCGATAGTGCGCTCGATGTCGTTCCAGGACTGAAAGATCTCATTGCAGATACCGAACTTCATGAACCGGAAATCCCCCGTAACCGTTACGCGACCGAATGGGCCTCAGGCTTGTACAAGCTGACCTTGTCGCCTCCCGACCGCTTTGATTCGTACATCATGCTGTCCGCAATCTGAATGAACGCTTTGACAGACAGCCCTTGTTGATACTCGGCTACGCCGATGCTCAAGGTCAATTGATTTTCCGTGCGCCGCGCAAGCGATGCTCGAATACGCTCAGCCACACGCGTCGCCGTAAGGCCATCCGTCTCAGGCAAGAGGACGGTAAACTCATCGCCGCCATAGCGGAAGCCCAAGTCGACATGTTCGCGCGTGCACTCGAGCACGGCCTGCCCTACGGCCTGCAGCACGCGGTCTCCTTCAAGATGCCCCTTCGTGTCGTTGTAACGCTTGAACTGGTCAACATCGAAAAGCAGCAACGACAGCGCGTGCTGCTGCCGTCGTGCGCGTTCGATTTCGACGGGAATGCGGTCGTAGAAGTGCCGCATGTTGTACATGCCGGTCAAGCTATCCTTGATCGACATCTCTTTCAGCTCCTTTTCGAGCTGCTTTTGAAGGGTGACATCTTTGCAGATGGCAAGAATCGAGTGAAGCGCGCCATCGGGCTTATTGACACTCGAAAGGGAAACGATAACGGGCAGCGTAGTCCCGTCTTTGCGCTTCAGTTCCGTTTCGTAGTTCTGGAGCTGTTCTTCTTCCCGCAGTTTTCGCCGCAGGTATTCCACTTCATCGGTTCCGCCGACGTACAGTTGGGCCACATCAGTCCCCACCAATTCCTCAGGCGTGAAGCCGAGCATGTGGAGTGCGCCGTCGTTGATAAACTCAATGTGATCGGTCGAGTTCGAGGTGACGATGGCGTCGACCGTGCTGTGCAGCAGGCTTTCGAGATACTGCTTCGTCTCGCGCAATTCGGAATTCACGTGCTCGAGGTGTTCCGTCGCTTCCTGCACCCGCAGTTCGAGGTTTTCCTGATATTGTTGGTTCTGAATTACGAGCTGGCGCTTTTCCAGGGCCCGCGATGCGGCCAACCCGACCTCGCCGAGATTAAAGGGCTTCACCACATAATCGTCGGCGCCCGAATGCATCGCTTCGATCGCGCTGTTGATATCGACCATCCCCGTGACGACGACGATGGCCAGATCGGGGTCGATCTCTTTGGCGCGGCGCACCACCTCGATACCGTTCATCTCAGGCATGCTCAAGTCGGTGATCATCAGGCTGCAACTCTGGAGACGCAACAGTTCCAGAGCGCGAAGGGGTGACGTTTCGCATAGGCATTCGTACCCGATATCGTCCAAATGGGCGCGCATTACATCGAGCACGGACGGCTCATCGTCAACTAGCAGTATGGGTCCATCGACCACGATAGGAGTGCCTCTCGGCCCGTCGTATATCAAAAACGCCGCGACGTTACGCGGCGAATCGATAACGGCGTGTGCTAACCCTACGACTTAAAGGTATTTCACGACTATGATCATGACGGCAATGGAGCCAAGTCCGAGGTATTTCTGGGTCTTGGTGGGCTTGCGTGGGTCGTCTTTTGCGAATTTGTTGTTCGCAAACAAGCCTTCCATGCCCTTCTTCTCGGCCATTCCCTTGTCGCCCTTTCCTGCTGCTGGGGCTGCCGCCGCCAATGCAGGATCCGCGACCGCTGCGATGACGCAGACAACCAACCCACAGAGAAAAACGATCTTCAACGCTTGTCTCCAGTCCATGGCTGCTTACGCTCCTTTCGTCCGATTTTCTGCTAACTTCAGTGTACACGCCAATGTAGAGAGAATGCAATGACCACCCCGCCCGATACCGAGGGTCCACCCCCCCGAGATTCCGGAAGGCCCGCCGATGGACTCCATGCTTCCCGGCCAATGTCAGTTCTTCCCATTGTGTCCACAACGAAGAAGGGCGGCTCCGAGGCCGCCCTTCGCACAGATGCCATTCGTCCGAAAAAGCCTAACCAACCTTGGCGCGCAAGGCCTCGATAATGGACTGGGCTTCTTTGTTGTCGCTCGTCTTACGGTCATGCCAATCCGGATACGTAAGCATGGTGACGCCGTAGACTTGCTGCAATGTCTCGATGGTCACTTTGGTGCTGTTCGCGGTGACCGGTTCCAGCTTGATCGAAAGCTGAGTGCGGCGCGGCGTGAACAGCTTCAGGTAGCGTTCCATTTCGGTGAATGCCACAAACTCGCCGCGCTTGTCCCGCGTGTAGATTTCGAGGTCCAGTTCGCGGAGCACGGACTTGGTGGCCTGCCAGGTTTCATCCACGTTCTTGTTGACCGTGATTGTGTCTTCCATGGCGAAGCCGCCCGTATCGCGCTTTGCGTGCGCGCATCCCGGAAGGGTCAAGGCCACGAGAAGCAACGGAAAAACGATATATCGACTTGCTGTCATCATCATGCGTAAGTCCCCGTTTGACTGCGAAGTGTAGCACAGTCCCGCGAGGGCTTCAAGGCGTTTGAACAAGTCCTCACCCTTTGTTAATCTGTCTTGTCTCACAAGGAGTTATGCATGCCCACGGAGTCCGCGCAAGCGTCGGTGCTCGTTGTTGACAGGGACCCCCTGGTCACTCGTTCCATTATGGCCTATTTGGATGAGCGTGGCTATGAAGTGGAGTGGGTAGACGATGGAGAGAAGGCCTACAACCGCTTGGACGACCGCACCTTCGACGTGCTGATTACGGACCTGAACGCCCCGCGCATCAACGGCATGCGACTGATGGCGGTCGCGAAGGACCGAAGCCCTGAAATATGCGTCGTACTCATTACCGAAGAGCCGGATGTTGCGCGGGCTACCGAAGCCATGCGGCAAGGCGCTTACGATTTCCAGACCAAGCCCCTGAACCTCGGCAAGCTTGAGGCGGTCATCCAACAGAGCCTTGGACGTCAGCGGCTTGTTTTGGAGCAGCATGAGCTTCGCAGGCGGCTGGACGAGCAGTACGGGCTGGGGAGTCTCGTGGGGAAATCCCGGCAAATGGTCAAGGTCTACGAGGCGGTCCGTCAAATCGCCCCGTCGAAATCTACCGTACTCATACAAGGCGAGACGGGCACGGGAAAGGACCTGATTGCGCAAGCCATTCACACGAACAGCACGCGGCGCGACGCGCCTTTCGTCAAGCTCAATTGCGCCAGCATCCCCGAGGCTTTGGTCGAGAGCGAGCTGTTTGGGCACGTGGCCGGCGCATTTACCGGGGCCAACCGCGCCCGGGCTGGGCGATTCGAGGTGGCCGACAAAGGGACTTTGTTTCTCGACGAAGTGGGGGAGTTGTCGCTGGGCTTGCAGGCGAAGCTTCTGCGAGTGCTCGAATCTCAGCAGTTTGAGCGCTTGGGGGATTCCCGGACCATCACGGTAGACGTTCGGCTAATCGCCGCGACCAATCGCCCTCTCGAAAAGATGGTGGAGAACAATGAGTTCCGCAGCGACCTGTACTATCGCCTTCGCGTCGTGACCATCGACATGCCCGCGTTGCGCGTACGTCGCGAAGACATCCCCCGGCTTGTAGACCACTTTTACCGAATTGCCTGCGAGGCTAATGCGAAGCAATTGGATGGGATCACCCGCAACGCGATTGATGTGCTGACGCGATACGATTGGCCGGGCAATGTCCGCGAACTGAAGAATATCATCGAGGGCATGGTGGTCATGGCAAGAAATGGCACCCTACTCGATGTCGGCGGTATCCCCGAACACATTCGCCGCAGCACGGTTCCCGAGGTCCGCGAGATACGCATTCCCACCGGGGCGACCATGAGCGAGGTGGAGCGCATCGCAATCGAAGAGACCATGAAGGTCTGCGGATACAACAAGGAGAAGTGCGCCAAGGTCCTGGGGATTGGGCTTCGAACGCTTTACCGCAAGCTCAAAGAGTTCGATATCCGGTAATCGCGGGCCATGTCACGTGGATTTCGG
>JBHEKO010000623.1:0-13201 GCA_041859475.1 Candidatus Hydrogenedentales bacterium | reverse complement strand
AACTAGAAGCCCGAGCTCATGTCGAAAATGGGTAGTAAGATGGACATAACCAAGGTACCGACCAAAGCACCCATCACCAATATCATCATCGGTTCGAGCAAGCTGACGATTCCGTTGATGGTCAGTTCGATATCCTCGTCGTAGGTGTCGGCGACCTGCGTCAGCATGCTTTCCAATTCGCCGCTTCGCTGGCCCAATTCGATCATGTGGATGAGCATGGGCGGGAAGTAGCCGGTTTCCTGCAAGGGGGTGGCAAGGTCGCGCCCGCGGCGCACACTACTCTTAACGTCGTCCATAATCCCTTCGATGACGCGGTTTTGCACGACGGTCTTCACGACGTCGAGCGCGGTCATCATGGTGAGTCCGCTTTGCAGCATGGTGCCCAGGGTGCGTGAAAATCGCGCGGCGATCATTTTGACGTAGAGCGGGCCGAGCAGAGGCAGGCGCAGTTTCGTTTTGTCCCATTTGAGGCGGCCGGCGGGACGTGCTACCCAGAATCGCCACAACAGGAACGAACCAACCACAACGGCTACGATGAGAAACCACCAATGGATCATGAAGTCGCAGGTTGCGATCATGAGTTTCGTAACGGTTGGAAGCTCGCGATCCTGCTTCTCGAAGATCTGCATAATTTTGGGAACGATGGCGGTCATCAGGAAGGCCACGACGCCGAAGCCAACGCATCCCATCAGGATGGGGTAGGCGAGCATGGAAGAGATCTTGTGCTTCATGCGGACGTTGCGCTCGGTGATGTCGGCCAGGCGTGCCAGCACGCTTTCGAGGGCTCCGCTGGATTCGCCGGCACGAATCATGTTGACGAACAAGTCCGAGAACACGCGATTGTGCGAGGCCATGGCATCGGCAAGAGAGACACCTTCGTTGACGCGGTCGCGAACGTCGAAGATGATCTTGCGCAAGCGCGGGCTGCTTGTCTGGGAGATGAGGGCCGTGAGCCCTTCCACAAGCGGCATACCCGCCTTCAGCAACACGGCCAGTTGCCGCGTCATCAGGGCGAGGTCGCGCTGGCTGATGCGGCTGAACCCCGAGCCGCGTTCTTCGCGCCCTTGAGAACCCTTTGCGAAAGTCTCTTCGACGCGCGTGGGGTGCAAGTCCTGCTCGCCCAGCTTTCGGCGCGTGGCCGCCGGCGTGTCCGCGTCGATCGTTCCGCGCACCGCCTTGCCAGTCTTTGCGAGGGCTTGATACTCGAAAACAGCCATGAAGCTAGTCCGTCACTTCGAGGAGGATGTCGTCGCGGGTAACGCGCAGCACCTCCTCGATGGTTGACACCCCTTGGAAAACTTTCGCGGCCCCGTCTTCGCGCAGCGTGCGCATGCCGGCCTTCTTTGCCTCGCGCTTGATGACGTTCGAGTCCGCGCCGCGCACGGTCAGATCCTGAATGAGCGGCGTCATGACCAGCAGTTCGAAGATACCCGTCCGGCCGTAGTAACCGCGGCCCTGGCATTTCTCGCAACCCTTGCCCCGGTAGACGACACGCCCCTTCGCGGAGTCGCGCGGGATTCCGAGTTCGAGCAGGGTAGCGAGTTCGGGCTCGTAGGGTTCTTTGCAGTGTTTGCAGATGTTGCGCACGAGGCGCTGGGCCATGATCGCAATCGTGGACGAACTCACCAGGAACGGTTCAATGCCCATGTTCACGAGACGCGTAACGGCGCCGGCGCTGTCGTTTGTGTGCAGCGTCGAGAACACCAAGTGCCCCGTGAGCGAAGCCTGGATGGCCATGTCCGCGGTCTCGAGATCGCGGATTTCTCCAATGAGTATGACGTCGGGGTCCTGGCGCAGGATGCTGCGCAGACCGGCCGCGAAGGTGAGGCCGATCTTCGGGCGCACTTGGATCTGGCCGATCCCCGTCATCTGGTATTCGATGGGATCTTCTACCGTGATGATGTTCTTGTCGGAAGAATTCACGCGTTGGATGGCGGCATAGAGCGTCGTCGATTTGCCTGACCCGGTTGGGCCCGTCACCAGCAAAATGCCGTGGGAACTCTGGATGAGTTTGTCGAAAAGGTTGTAGTCGAGCGGGTCCATGCCGAGCTGTTCGAGGCTGAAGAGGAAGTTTCCTTTTTCGAGAATACGCATGACGACGCGTTCGCCGTAGGCCACGGGGATCACCGATACGCGGATATCGATCTCTTTGCCGCTCAGGCGAATCTTGATGCGGCCGTCTTGGGGAAGCCGGTGCTCGGCGATGTTCAGGTTGGCCATGATCTTGACGCGAGACGTGATGGCCGCCTGCTGCGATTTGGGCACGGACAGCTTCTCGTACAGCACGCCGTCGATGCGGTACCGGACGCGCACGTCGCGTTCGAAGGGTTCCACGTGAATATCCGACGCGCGCTCTTTCACGGCGCCGGAAATGAGCAGATTGATGAGCTTGATCACGGGCGCTTCGTTGGCGAGATCCAACAGGTCACGCTCGGAGTCCAAGGCGTCGAGCGTGGCGACTTCGCCTTCGTCTTCGTTCCCGGAGAGGACAATCGTGTCGATCATGTCGCGGGCATTCTCGCCCTGCTGGTCGAAGTAGCCGTCGATAACGGCCTGGATTTCTTCGTCGCGGCAGAGCACCGGCAACACCGGACCGCCCAGAAGCAGGCGGAGGTCGTCCAGGGGAAGGAGATTCACCGGGTCATTCAGGGCGATATAGAAGGCGGTGCCGTTTCGCCGAAAGGGCACCATCCGGTATTCGCGGATGAAATTGATCGGGGCTTTGGTCGAGAGCGAGCTGTCGAGCTGGCCTTTGATGTCGCGTTCGAATGGGATCGCGAATTGCCGGCTAAGCGCTTCGAGAACATGATCCTCCTCCACGTATCCGAGATCCATGAGAATCTCGCCAATACGCTTGGGGCGAATCTTCTGTAGCTCAAGCGCCTCGGTTATTTGTTCCTGATGGACGTGGGCCAGTTCCAGGAGTATTTCGCCGAGCAACAACGCTCGTTGCGTCGCAGGCACGTTTCTACCTCTGCCCTTCAGGGGCCTCGCCGCGCTCGAAATTGTCTTGACCCTTCAGCTTCGGCATGACCGTTTCCGTCGGGCGATATTCGTTGCGCAGGTAATGTTTCTTCTTGATCTTCTTAATCAAGCCCTTCTCGAAGAACTCATCCATGTTGGCCTTGGTGACTTCATCCATCTGGGCCTCGGTGAACCGGTCGAAATCGATCCCGCTCTTGACGATATGCGGTGTCACGAGAACCACCAGGTTGCGCTTCTGCCGCCCATTGTCTTTGCGGCGAAACAGCCAGCCCAGTCCGGGCACGTCGCCGAGCAGCGGCGTTTGCCGATTGGAACGCTCCGTTGTTTCGCTGATCAGTCCGCCCACGATGCCTGTGGAGCTGTCTTTAATCACGACTTTATTCGTCACTTGCGACAAGGACAACGTAGGACCAACCAGATTTGGATCCAGCCCGACGTCGCTCGCAACGGTCGAAGACACTTCGACGTCGAGCTTCATGTTGACGTAGTCGCCTTCGCTGATTTGCGGCGTCACCGTCAGCTTGATACCAACCTCTTCACGGTCCACGCTGTTGTATACGCTGCCGACGCCGCCGATGTTACCCCCCAGCGACTGCTGCGAATTGCGAATAAAGGGTACCTTCTGACCGACGGTGATCTTTGCTTCTTCGTTGTCCACCGTCGTCAGGCTCGGGCGGGACAACACGTCCAGCGCGGTGAGGGCTTCAAGGGCGGTCATGAGGAACGGCACGTTGGGCACGATTTGTTCGGTAGAGACGCCTGCGCTATCTGTCGTGCGGATGGATGTTGTGCCGTCAATGACACCGAAATTGAACAGGCTGGAGTCGGAAGAGCCCGTCAACGACAAGGGGCCTTGAGTCAGGACGTTGGCCAGGTTCACGACGTTGTTCAGCGCAAAGTAATCGTTTGCGGTCAGGCCGGCGCTTTCCACCGCAAGCTGGAAGTTGTCCGTGATTCCGACTTCCATAATAATCGCTTCGACGTGGACTTGCCGCGCCGGAACATCCAATTGCGAGATCAGCGCATCGAGCACCTTGTAGTCCTGGGGTGATGCAATGATCAACAGCGAGTTGGTTGTATCGTAGCGCGTGATGGTCACTCGCTTTTCGAAGGGTTGCACATCACCCGTAGCGCCGCCCATGCTCGCTGCAGACTGAGCAGCCATCGCGCCGCCCGGGCTACCTGGCTGCCCGCCAGGCGAGCTGCTCTGCCTCGGAGCCGTGCCGGTAAGGGCCGCCAGCGCCGTTTCGACAGCCTCGGCGTCGGCATGTAGCAATTGGCGCACGTGCATCGTATTCGACTCGGATGGCGTCGGCGAGTCCAGCCGCTCGATGAGATCGCGCACTTGGTCCATGAGGGGTTGCGACGCGACCACGACGAGGGCGTTGAGGCGTTCGTCGGGGACGATGCGCAAGGTCAGCGGATTCGAGCCCACGATGGTCTGCTGGCGCTGACCGGGGACTACGCCGCGCGTGGGCGGCCGCTGAATGGCCGCGGGCTGGCGAATTATCGGATTCTGGGCGCCTTGCGCCCCTGGGGCGCCGCCCGTCTCGGAGCCCATCAGGACCTGCTGAATCTGCTCGGAAATCACTTCGGCGCGCGTGAATTCCAACGTGAAGAACTCGACCACTTCGTCGTAGCCGGGAATGTCGACCTCTTCCAAGAAGTCGAGCATTTTGCGAATGCCGGCGGCGTTGTCGTAGAGAATCAACGTGTTGGTTTTGCCGTAGGCGTCCACTTGCGCTTGTTTCGATCCGAGCACTTTGAGGACGGTTGCCAGTTCGGTCGCGTCCGCATGCTTCACCTTGATGATGTGCATCGAGTAGGAGTCGTAACCCTCGACTGATTGATCCTCTCCCTTCTTGAGAGGCCACTGTTCCGAGGCTTCGCCGACGGCCTGAATGCGAATAAGGTTGCCGCCAGCGGCCGGGACCATCTGCAACCCGCGAGTCGCGAGGATGGATTCGAGTACTTCGTACACCATGTCGGGCGGAATAGGCGTGTGCGTGATAATGGTGACCTTCTGCGTCGCCACGGCGGGGTCGATGTCGATGTTCTTGCCAATCATCGGCCCGAGCGATTGAATGACGTTGCTCAAGTCCGCGTTGTCGAAATCGAACTTCACGGGTTCGGTGAGTTTCGCGCCATTCTTGGGCCGCGCGTCGTTTACCGGCAGTTCGCCGGGAGCCAAGGGCTTGGCGGCGTCTTGCTGCGGAGGAAGGGCTCCCTGCGGACCGCGTGGCGACGGAACGGGCATTCCACGGCGCAGCGGGCGCACTGGTTGGTCGCCCGCCGGAGGCGGTGGCGGCGCTACAGCGGGGAGTCCAGGCTCGACGGGTTGGGCCTCTTCAGCCGCGACGCCTTCGGGCTCCTCGGCCACGGCGCTTTGCTCGATGGCGTTGGGATCCACGGCGCCTTGGTCGATTTGCACATTCTCCGCCATGGCTGGATCTACGTGCTCTTCGGCAATGGGCGCTTCGCCCTGTTGCACCTGCACCAAGTGAACACGGTCCGGTCTTGGGAGCCGTTGCGGCTCCTCGGTTTGGGCAGTTGCCGCCCCGTTCCAGAAGGCGAATCCTGCCATGAGCATGAGGGCCGATATCCGAGTCTTCATGGTTCCAGACCGCTTCCCCGACCGCTGAGTCGATACGTCCATTGTGGTTTCCGCTACTCCAATCCGACTGAGAGCAATCGAGGCGTTCCGCCGCGCACGATGCCTAGACGAATGGTTTTCTCACTGGAAAACTTGTTAAACACTTCAACGAGATCTTGATCGCTACGGATCTTCATGCCGTTGACGCTCTCCACGGTATCGCCGTCTTGAAGACCCGCTTTCGCGAGCAAAGGCATACTGCTCATGCTGTCGGAGGTTATCCCGAGGACATTGCCCTTATCATCGGTCTGAAACCGGGGATTCAATTGGGCCATCAAGTCCTGATAGGACGTGCTCGACAGTTCCTGCGCGACTTCTTGGCGCTTTATGGTGGGATGGTTTGCTGCCGCTGCCGCGCGCATGGGGTTATCGCGCAGACCGGGCGCTGCCGGCACCTGCGGCGATGCCATGAAGGTGTCGGCCATGGCCAAGACTTGACGCTCGTTCTTCGCTTTGTTCAAGAGGATCACTTTGCGGGGGAGGACCTCGATCAGCGAGAGTTCATCGGTGACAGACTGCCCCAGATAGTACGTCGCCACTTTGACCAGGGTCTTTGCCGCCGCGTTTTCAATGACCGCCGTTGCCAGCGGATCTTCGGGCGTCGACGCCGCGGTTCCGTACAGTTTGAGCGTCGGTGGCGCCGTGACTTCCTTTGCGGGCCCCGCGACTTCGCCGGCGGGCTTGCCGACCTGCCCAGCCGGGCCAAACATGCCGCTGGTTACTATGCTATCGTAGACC
The DNA here is from genome assembly GCA_041859475.1 of Candidatus Hydrogenedentales bacterium. GTDB lineage: Bacteria > Hydrogenedentota > Hydrogenedentia > Hydrogenedentales > SLHB01 > JAIBAQ01. The sequence continues at coordinate 6,825 of JBHEKO010000623.1, read as the reverse complement.
CCGCGTTCCTGAACGCGCTTCACTTCGAAGGGCGTCGAGGCAACGGCAGTCTCGCCGGTCTGTGGATTGGCGATTGCGCTGGTGTCCAGTATTTTGGCGCTGACCATGTAGATCGCAAAAGCGACTAGAAGGGCCAACGACAAGTCGACTGCCATGAAGACTTGTCGTATGAGCAATCCTTTGACCATTACGGTTTCCTACTCACAAGCAGCATTGCGCCTCGGGGCTCGCGCCCATTCGGGAACGAGTACTGTCGTATACGAGAATGACACCATTGGCCGGAAGGGGTCAATGGGGTGCCGTGTTCGATTTCGTCTGAGCAAGCCTGCACGCCGTACTCTTCCTCGACGCCGCTCGCGGGTGTTCCGGCAACTCCGAACGTGCTTCAAGTTGTGCGATTCCAACACGTTCCGATCAATCTGACTAACGCGCATCGGGGCTTCATGGTTGACGCGGCTCCTACGCCACTGGGTCTTCCGGGAAAGTCGCGCGTCACGCTCTCAGCCAAGGATAGAGTCTACATGAGCGTTGAAATCGAAGTAAAGCAGATTGCCCTGAAAACGCGCGTTGGCACAACTCTACAACCCGTTCATTGGCCGGGAGTTCCGTCACTTCCAATTGACCCCGTCAGGACATACGGTTACACCTCCCCGGAAATGACACTCCCCGGAAGAGGTGTCTTCCGGGGAGTTGAAAAGGTCTTGCCGCCAATGGGCTGCCTATTTTTGCTTCTCTTGCTCTTTGTCAACCGTTCGGATGTAGGACTTAAAATCTTCCAATCCGATCACGATACGGCCTTCATCGGCGGAAGCAACGTCCTTGGTCTTCCCGTCGGTTCCGACGGACTTCACGTTCACGCCACGCTTCGCCATTTTCGGCGTCTCTTTCACGAGGCGGTTGTATGCGGGCAGGACGGTGGGAACGACGAATTTCTCACCGGTCTCGCTGTCGGTCTTTACCGCGAACTTGCCTACTTTGGCGCCGGTGCAGACGTGGTCGAACGAGCGGTTGTCCTGGAGGAACAGGAAGACTTCCTCGCCTTCCTTAAATTCGGGTAGCTGAAGCGAAGAGCGCCCGATTGCTCCAACGCGTCCCGTCGGCAGGCGCAGGTGAATGTCACTGCTCTTGTTCAGTTTGCCTTTGGCCGTGTCTTCGACTTTGATGGTCACGTCGGTATAGATCTGCAGGCCATCGTCCGTGGCGAAGGTATTTGTCGTCTCGACCGTGCCTTGGATCACGTCATCCGATGCAGCCACGATATCGGAAATGTCCTTAAAGGGAACCATCTGAGCTTGGGCAAGTGGAAGAGAAGCCATCACAAGGAGCGCGGCGGCGGTCAAGGCCCTCCGGCGCATCCGGCTACGCAGCATCATAGCGGCCAACAGGCCTCCGACTGCCACGCACATGACCTCGGCGTGAATGACCATCCACTCGAAGCCTTTCATGATGCTTCGTGCGGCAGCAAGCACGCCGGCATGCCGGATTAGGTAGTCCGCCATGGCGGGTGCCGCGCGGTAGTAGGCATCCATGAGCGCCGTGCCCACGGCATTGGAGAGCAACACGCGGTCGCGCAGTTCGCGGAGCACCTTGGGTCCCTCAACGGCATTGATACCCGAAACGACCACGTTCAACGGGCACGTCTGGTTTTCATCGCCAAACATCGGCTTGCCGGAGGCCAGCAAGACATCGAGCGTCTTCCCGGTCGTAGCGCTGACGATTTTGCGGGTATTCAAGTTGAAGCGCAGGGGAGTGCCCTGATTGACGTTTTGCAGTCCAATAATGTTTCCGCTCTCGCCTTCGCGGAAGACCTCCGCGGGAAAGAGCGTATCGAAGCCGAAGCCGCCGTCCCGATGAAGGTTGTCGTAGGTTGCCCGCTCGTCGCCACTGAAGATATCCGGGAGGAACTCGCTGCAAGAAACCGTGTAGGTGGGCTGGAAGGAAGTCTGAGTAATCGTCTCCAATTGCTTGAAGAGTCCCTTCAGCTTGAAGTGGCCGCGGAAATCGGTATTTGGCGTATTCTCATAGAAGCCGGTGAACGTGTCCACGAATGGCACGCGCGAAGTGCCCGAATTGTTGTCCGCGTCGCACCAGGCGCGTATCCACGCCCCGGCAATCGGTTGCGAGGGAAGCCCTTGACGCGTCTGCGTACGCGCGCGCTGTTCGAGATTGAAGAAGATGTCCACGTCAGTGCGGGGATACATGAAGGTGACACCGGCAATATCGTCCGGCGCAAGGTCCTGGTGCGAGTCTGTCAGCGCCCCGCTCTCTTCCTTGTAGTAGCTGAAATCGTTGTACATGCTGGAGGTAACGCCGCGCAGACCGAGCGTTCCGTCAGCATTGCGTAATGCCATGACTCTGTCTTCGATGTTGGTGCCTGCGGCTGCCGAGTCGGTCGGATCGAAATTGTTTAGCGGGCTCCAGCCCAACCCAATGGTCTCTCCAGCGCCTGTCGTACTGAGACCTTTCAAGATGGGGCCCTGGTCGGTGATCTCGATGTCACGCGCGGCTTGCGTGATCACGGTGTCCACGTCAAGGATTTCGCCTCCATCCAACAAGACTGTTGAGCCTCCGATGGTGATTTCGGTGTCTTCGAACGTGTTCGTAAACAACGTAAGTCCCAACGACCCGCCGGTTAATGACCCCCCGGCGGCAATATCCGCGGTAGACTCGAAGACCACGACGTTGAAGGCATCGATTTGGGCTAGGTCGGCGACCAATTCTACGGGGTCGGTAATGTCCTGACCCCGGAAGAACGCGATATACGCGGTGGATACGTTTTCCCACTCTTCGTACCCCGCGAATACCTTGTCAACTTCCGCGGTACTAAACCCGTCAATCCCGTTGCCCGTCTCAAAGTTCAGTTCAACGCCTTCGTTTGGACCGTTCACGTCGCCGTCGCCGTCGACGTCGAGCAGGTCGAGCGGCCACTTGACGAAGGTTAGGGTTCCTCCGTTCAGGGCGTCAAAGAAGCCGATGGGATAAAAGGCAAATGCGTGAGTCGCCAGCATGACTGTTGCCAGCGCGCAAAAAGCCAGGCGAAAGATAGTCCGGGGGTTGCTGCTCACTGTACGCATATCCTCTCTCTCGCTTAGGTCCAGGCCACACGTATGCGACTATTCAATGGGACCGTCCCATCATGACAGTGCCTGCTTAGGAGGCGCAAGCCGCCCGGCGGTTCTTGCGCCGGACGGCTCGGCCAATGGCAAACACAACAGGTATCATCAGCAATAGCGCGGGCATTTCGATGACCCACGCCACGGGAGTCAGGATCAGACGGACCAGCCATGCCGCCGCCGGGGACTTTGCGACGGCATCGGCAATCGCCGGGCTCGTCGTGTAATACGCGTCAACGAGGGCCGTGCCCAAGGCCGATTTCAACAGCACCGCGTCGCGGAAGGACCGGAACGCATCCAGGTGCTCATTGAACGGCGTACCGTAGGCAGCCGTTGCGATAAAGCATCCGCCGCCGGGCAATCCGCCTCCTCCTCCGAATCCACCACCGGTACCGCCGCCCGGGGAATTGATATAGTTGAACCCGTTGGTCTTCGTGGTCGACAGCAGCGACGGTTGATTTTGAACCGTTACGTTCAAAGCGCCGGTCGTCGGCAGGCCACCCACGGGGAAGCCGACGATGATCTGGTTAGCCGTGTACGACTGAACCGGCATGATCGTGCTGCCGAAATACACTTTCGGATTCACGAAATCGCTTCCCGTAATCGTCACGGGAAACACGGAACTGGCGCCGGAGGAAGGCGACACTCCGGTGATAGACGGGGCCACGCCGCCGGACCCGCCGATGATGAACGCACTGTACAGGCCGAACTTGCTGTTCTGCGAGTTAGTCACGCGCAAGGTCGCGATGGCGTTGTTGTCCGGGTCCATCGTCGTGCCGCCCGGAATCGTAGCGGTTATCAATGTAGAACTGGACGTCACAATCGTCAGGTTCACGCCGTCGATAGCAGCCGTCGGCGAAGTGCCGAAGTTCTGGCCGGTAATCTGGATGTTGAGACCACCGCCGGGAATCGTCTTTGGCAACTGATTCGGAACGACCGTCGTGATGATGACGTCGTTCACCTGGCCTTGCTGGCTCACACCGGTGACGGTGCGGGTTTGCACAGCCCTGTTTACGGTTGAGCGCACGAAATTGAACCCGCTGTTATCCAACTCCGGATACTGCTTGTAGTATTTTTCGGTCTGGAAGAAGGTGATCAACCCGACCGCTCTGGCACCCCAAGGGAATTCGCTGAACACGTCGAACTCGCCGTTGCGCGCTGCAGGCGGCGGCGGGAACGTGTCGGGGTCGGGCTCGGTGGGCGTGTTCGGACCCCAGGAAACGACACCGACACTGAAATCGTCGCCCGCCTCGAGCGTATCGGACGTCCGAATCACCAGGAAGAAATCGTCGCCGGTGGCGGCATTGTTGGCCCCGGTACCAAAGCTGTCGTGCACCCACTGACGGTGACGCGTCTGTGCGGCGCGCGGCATCGGCACGTTGTCCGTGCCGGGAGTCGAGAATACCAACATGACTTGCGTGCTCGGTTCACCGGCCTGACCGATTCGGAACGGAGCGTAGTCGAGCTGCACGGGAATGTCGGCGGCATCGAAGATCCCTTGCACGCCGTCGTAATCGTTGTCGCGGTAGAGCGCCACGCCGCTCTTGGTTGGATCGTCATCAAATGGAAGCAAGTCGTCGAGAATCTTGAACTTCCCGTCGTTGCCGATGTCGTAGAATTCGACAATGAGTTGTTCGAGGAAAGTTGGGTCGCGCACGACACGGAACGGCCCACTACGGGGTGTTCCGCTTTCGAGCGTCAATGTGTTGCTTGTGTTTCCAGTGATCAGATACTGCTCGAATTGGCGGTCGATCAGGAAATAGCCGGTGAAGGCGCCGGCTGTCCACGTAGCGCCCGGCACCGAGAACGTCCCTGCCGCGCCGTTGCCAACCGCGCCTTGCGCAGCAGTGCCAACCGCTTCGCCGCGATTCGTGCTGATGTCGAGACCCAGCACGGCCGTGTCCGGGCTGTTCTTGACGATCGTCTGGCCCGTGCCGGTGAGTCCGGATATCTTCACGCCGACGTTTGCCTCGAGCATGTCGTATCCGAAAGGATCGGGACCATAGTACTGCGCGACAGGACCCTCGTCGGGGTGGCTCTTCTTATAAATCGCCGTGCTGATTGGCGTCTGGGGATTCAGTTGCAGGCCCGCTTGACGGTCGCTCACCGTACGGCTAGGCAGCGTCGACGGCACCAGGATTCGGAATTGTTCGAATCGCTTGATCGTATCCGACGTGCGCACGACGACAAATAGGTCGTCGCCGCCGTTTCCGGTGGGACCGATAGCTTTGGTCGACACCGTGTTGGGATCGGAGCCGTCTTCATTGAGTTCGACGGTCTGCGGCGTCTTGGCCCAGTAGCCGTCTCCCACCTTCGTCGGCGCAGTACCCGAAACAAGGGTCCCGTCGCCAGTGGCGCTTTCGCGCATGACCCTGCCTTCCGCAGGCAGCCGCGAACTGTCGCCATCGGGCGATACGTCTGCGATGGCCGACTTTGCGGCAGTACCGACACTGCCTCCCGGCGCATCGATAACCGGTACTTGCCACGGCGCGGTCGGGCGCACTCGTAGCACCCACGCATGATCCGCGTCGGTCACGGCGCCGTCTCCGTTCAGGTCATCCGCAATTCCATCGCCGTCAAGGTCGATGGGTTCGGGATTCGTCTTCCACGCGAGGCCGGTGAGTGGAACAACAAGATCCGATGCGAGTGCATCCGAAGGGCTTGCTTCTTGCCCAAACACGCCGTCGCGATTGGTGTCTTCGATGAGCGCGACCCCGGACGTGGTACTCACACCCAACACGTCGACCGGCTGTAGATCCGAGGGCGTGAAGTCGGGGCCCCAGAATGCAATCGTCAGTGTCTCCAGCGATATCCGGGAGAATTGATTGACCGTCGGATCGTCTGCTCCGCAGAGATTCACGCCCAGCATTGCCACGGGGGAACTCTGAATGTCGACATGCTGCTTCAGATATCGCGCCTTCCGGTTGGCGAGACTCCATTGGTACTCATGCGGGAATTCGTCCGGGAGAAGCGATGCAGGCCACGTCACATATTGGGGCATCACAGGTTGCAGGGGAGGCGCCGTGAAGAACGCGGAGCGGGGTCCGAAGGGGGGCAGATCCCACTCGGACTTGAAGAATGGAACGGTTTCGTAAGGAAATTGGAATGTGTCGACTTGTTGATCGTCGGCCAAGGTTCCATTGATGATTCGAATCCACCATGCCCTGTGGACGCCAACCGTGTGGAAATCTTGGAAGCGTGCGCCCGATAGACCGAACGGATCGAGCCACGTATCGAAAAGTGTCGTATAGGGGACAATCGCGTCTTCTGGCGGGACGGAACTCATGTTGCGTGGCGATCCAATTCCTAGTAGGTAAGCAGGCTCGTCGCCAAGAAAACTCGAATAGCTGTTCCCGTACGCCAAATTGGTTACTTGCGCATAGAGATTGTTCGTGTCGTAGCCGAGTATGAGGTCGTGCAGTTCCGCGCCGGTGCGCACTGGTTTCGCGTTACGCGATTGCAGCGTCCGTTCCGGCCACCAAGGTTCGTCCGGCAGCCAGCGCGGGTCGTCTTGCCATGAGTTCCCGGCGAGGATGCCTTCGCCGATAAGACTATCGGGGGCCAGCATGCTCGAGGCGTAGATTCCGCCGTCCTCGTGTCCAGCGCCGCCCGTGTCCTGGAAGTTAGGATTGAAGCGCCGGGGCTCGATAAACGACCGGAAATCCGCGCCTAGAGTAAGACCTACGCCGTCCCAGGCTTTCCGGAAACGTCA
>JBHEKO010000560.1:0-7103 GCA_041859475.1 Candidatus Hydrogenedentales bacterium | reverse complement strand
AGCAGCGCAACGCGCCCATCTTCTTGGGCGACGATGAGGTCCTGGTCGCCATCCTTGTCCCAATCGAATGCGGCGACACGGAGCATCTCGAGTTCCATGCGCAGCGTCTCGCCCGCGTGTGTGAGCGGACGGCCCTCCGCGTAGCGCGATTGCGTGCGCGAACCGGCGTTCTCGAAGTACGTCAGCTTGTCCAAGAACTCGCCGCAGATAAGGTCGAGATCGCCATCGCCGTCCCAATCGTTGAAATTAGGACTTGGCGAACCATAGACATCGAGGGGTTTATCGCCGGCCATTACCTGCACGGCATCCGCATACGCGGGGGCTTCGTTCGTCCCCGTGTTGCGCATGAAGTAGATGGATGCGTGTATAGGGCCGTTCGTCCACTCGCCCTTCTCGTTATAGGCGTTGTCCCACCCGTACTCGCGCCAATCGCTCGCGCCAATAACCAGATCGGTCACGCCGTCGCCGTCGTAATCACAAAGTCCCCATTGATTGGCGCGCCCGATGAAGAACGACGGTTTGTAAGGGATGGGAACAGGGTTTGCGAAACCGCTTTTCGCGAAATCCGGATAGGCATTCTCCGGCGTGACGACGACCAGCTTGCCGTCGACGAACGAGGCAACGATATCCTTCTTGCCATCGGCGATTCGCACACCCGGTTTGAAGATCGGGAACTTCGGGTCGCCGCCGCCCGCATTTTCGAAGAAGTATGTGCCGTTGTAAGGCACGTCCGACGTCGCCACGACGAGGTCGTTGTCTCCGTCGCCGTCGTAATCGCACGGCACGGGCTGCCCCCAGAGTCCCACCCCCAGATCTACGACGAGACCTGGATTGTTGTAGGGAAGCCTTTCAAGCAACGACTCTTCGGCAGAAAACGTAAACACCGCAAGGACAAACGCCAGACCCAACATAGAAAGTACCCCCCTTAACTCTGGACAAGGGGTATTCTATACCGACAGGAGCGGGTCAAGCGAACGCGCTCGCAGCGCGTCAAGCATTTTCGCGCGATTGAGCGGCTTCACGTCCGCAACGATTTCTTCGCGCATCGCTTTGCCGTGCTCGGAATCCTGCGGGTACGACATGAAGTCGAGCTCGATACCCAGCCGCTCGGCGATCTGCGCGGCCATGACCGGCCACACGGCGCCGATATCGCCAATGATTGGAATACTCCCCTCGTGCCGCGCGAACCCCGACATTTCCATACGGAACGGGACTTTGAATAGTTTTGTTTTCGGAAGCCCATCGGCGATGGCTTGCTGTACCGCGCCACCTGCCTGTTCCGCCTCGTAGACACGCTCAAGCGCGGGGTCGAGGTCGATGCGAACCAACGTCTTCCCTTCCAGCGAATAGGTGCTGTGTCCCATCCAGGCCGACCACATGCCATGTCCGGTGTAACGCTCGAAGGGCCCATCGTGAATTTCCTGCGTGAGCGCCACGGCGGATTCGAAGATCACGTCGGCGCGGTCCAACATGCGGGCGAGGCGCGTCGCCCGTTCGTGGATGCTAATGCTGTCGCCGATGCACAAGCCGACCAGACCACCTCCCACCAACTGAGGAATGGTCACTTGAACGGGAATGCCCAACTTCGCGCCCGCGCCGATCATGGTGCGCTCGTCCGCGCCCAGACCGGCGACTTCTTCGAAGGACATGCCGTTGGAGCGCGCCAGCATGGCGATCTCCATCGAGAGCGTTTCGAGCCACAGCCCCATCGGATAGCCCAGGTTTCCCGCCGCCTTGATAATGGTTCGGCCTTCGGCCCGTTCCAGCCTTGCGATCAGGCTCGTATCGATAGGCATGTGCCGCTGTATATCCTGAAGAACCGCCTCTTCCATGAGGGACAGTTCGAACTCGCCGCCGCGAGGTAGGAAGCGATGCGAGACGCCCACGGGCTTTCCCGCGCAACGCTTGACCTTATCCAGCGTCCCCCCCATCTCGTGCGCAACCACCGCCGAACTCGTGGACACTCCGTCCACGATTCCCACCCGCATCAGTTCCGCGATGAGCGTGGTGACCCCTTCGTGAATGTTGGGCCCACTTCCGGTAACGACAACGACCTGCCCGCCTCGTTCTTTCTCGCTCACGACGGTCGCCACCGTCTTCGCGATTCGCTCGCGCGCCAAATCGTCGAGGCGCTCTTCAACCTGTTTCAGGGCCTTCGTGTCTATTGGCATCGTTGTTCTCCCCGTCGTCCCGCTTACGCCAACCCGCGGGAACGCAGCATTTCCTCGGCACGCGCCAAGTCCTGGGGCGTGTCCACGCTGAAACCGCTGAATTCTCTGTCATCGACCTGCGACTCGACTACACGAATGCGCAGGCCGTGTTCCAGCCAACGCAGTTGTTCCAGCGACTCTACTTGCTCCAAGACCGTTGGGGGCAGCTGGGTAATTCGCATCAAGGCGCTCCGCCGGTACACGTAGGTCCCGACGTGCTCAAAGACGCCGTGCGGCACTGCCTCCCGCGGATATGGAATAAGCGAGCGCGAGAAGTACAGCGCGTTTCCCGCGAGGTCCGTCACTACCTTGACCACGCTTGGATTGTGAAGATCCTCGTTGTCTGGGAGGCGGCACATCAGGGTCGCCAGGTCAAGCGTGGGGTCGTCGAGCAAAGGCCTGACAGCCTCGTCAATCATGATCGGATTGATGAACGGTTGGTCTCCCTGAACATTCACCACGATCTCCGCCTCAATCGTCCCCAGCGCTTCGGCGATTCGATCCGTTCCACTCGCGTGGTCCACACGCGTCAAAACCGCCTTGCCCCCGAAGCCGGCCACGACATCGGCAATTCGTCGATCATCCGTAGCAACAACCACGTCGCCAAGCACAGCCGCTCGGCGGCACTGCTCATATACGCGCTGGATCATCGGCTTGCCGGCAATGACCGCCAGAGGCTTTCCGGGTAAGCGCGAAGAACCGAATCGGGCGGGAATGATACCAACTACCGCCTTTCTGCATTCAACAGTCTGAATCATGGTATCTCCTGTCCCAGCATTTTAGGTATTACTAAATAAAGAGTGTGATTCATAATAGATTAATTGCGCTTGATTCTTCAACTATAAAGTATTACTATTTGAAAATGGTAGTTACAGAGCCTAACACAGACACGCTTGCGAATTCCGTTGCCGAGCAGATCTACGGCGACATCATCCGGTCCGGATTGCAGGAAGGCGATCTGTTCATGACCGGCGATCAAGTGGTCGAGCACTATCAAGTCTCTCGGACGATTGCGCGTGAAGCACTCAGCCAGCTTCGTGCCCTAGGGGTTCTCAAGAGCCGCCAAAAAAAAGGGTTGATCGTGGCGCGCCCGGACCCGGTTCGTCTTTCGGAGCAGTGGGTCCCTCTCTACTGCCGCAGTGAGAACCGCGCGGATTTCATCACACTGGCCCAGTTGCGCTACGTCATGGAAGTGGGGTCGGTGGACTTGGCGGTGGCGAACGGAAGCGATGAGGAAATAGGCCTGCTCGCAGGGCACGCGCACGAATTTGAGACGGTTGCCGGACGCGTGGGCCACACGGAAGAAGCCGACCGTTGCGATTTGGCGTACCACACGCTCATTCTCAGGATGACCGGGAATCCGCTCATCGAAGGGCTCCACCGGGTGATGTCCGAGTACTTCACGGCATCGACGAAATTCGACAAGCGCCGCGACGCATCGAAGGCAATCCGCGAGCACCATATGATTGTAGATGCCTTTCGCAAGCGCGACGTGGAAATGACCCGTGCGCTCTTGCGGTCCCACATCGAGAATACGATTCGCCCATAGCAGGCGTGTCCGTCCCTTGGCTCGCGGATCTGCGCGAGAAACTTGGGGGGGAAGTTGCCTGAAGGAGGAGAAGGTGATGAAAGCGGCCCTATCACTCTCGATAGTCCTACTCGCAGGTTTCATCGCGTACGCGGACCCATTCTATCGCGAAGAATTGATCTTTCCACTTCAGCCGAAACACGTTCACTCAAGCAGCGTGGTCGAATGCCCCAATGGCGGCCTCATCGCATGCTGGTTTCACGGGTCCGGCGAACGCAGGAGTTCGGATGTCCTTGTTCAGGGCAGTCGAATGAAGGCAGGCGCTGAATCGTGGAGCGACGTGTTCTTGATGGCCGATACGCCGAATCTCCCGGACTGCAATCCTGTCTTGTTCTTGGACCAAAAGCGCGAGTTGTGGTTGTTCTGGATTGCCGTTCCGGCGGAGCGATGGGAAGATTCATTGCTGCGGTACCGCAAATCCGCCGACTTTGAAGGCGACGGAGCGCCAAAGTGGCATTGGCAGGACGTCATAATCTTGAAACCCGGCGAGGCGTTCGCAAGTGAGGTCACCCGCGGGCTTGAAGCCGTACTCCCCTCCCTGCCCAGGGTCGATGAGCCGCGCGGTATGGAATTCCGCGCCATGACACACAGAATATGCGCGGACGCATTGGACTTGGGCAAACAGCAACGCGGCTGGATGACGCGGGCACAAGTGCTTATCCTGCCAACGCGCCGCATCCTGGTGCCATTGTATTCGGACGGTTACCTGCTGGGCATGATGGCCATTTCCGACGACGAAGGGCAGACGTGGCGGCCCAGCTCTCCCATCGTCGGCGCAGGCTTGAATCAGCCGAGTATCGCTCGCAAGAAAGATGGAACACTCGTGGCGTACATGCGTGAGGAGGAAGAGATTAAGCGACGCGTGCTGAAGAGTGCGTCCACCGACGATGGGGAGACGTGGTCCGTGGCGGAATGGACGGACATTCCAAATCCCAACTCCAGCTTGGCCGCTTTAGCGCTGCAAGACGGACGTTGGATACTCGTCTACAACGATTCGGAACTGGAGCGCGACACTCTGGTTGTCGCTCTCTCGGATGACGAGGGATCTTCCTGGAAATGGAAGCGCCACCTCGAACAGAAGAAAGGCGGCAGCTTTCACTATCCATTCGCGATCCAGACGAAAGATGGTCGAATACATGTCACCTATACCTACACGCCATCCGAAGATGCAGGCCACTCGATCAAACACGTGACGTTTGACGCCAACTGGGTGATCGCGGGGGATTAGGGCAGCGTGCTTCAATGTTAAGAGACTTCTCGCGGTCCAGGCGCCATACCTGCCACTTCGGCGGGATGCGATACAGTGAAACACATCTGAGTGGGGAGACTGCGCACGCATGAGCAAGCTCAATTACATAGACTTTTCGGTGCTTGCCCTCTATCTGGGCTCGATGATGGTCATGGGCTGGTACTTCGCCCGGCGCGCGAAGACGACCGAGCAGTACTTTGTTGGAGGACGTTCCTATCCCGGGTGGTTAGTCGGCATATCGCTGTTTGGCGCAACGATCAGCTCAATCACCTTCGTCGCCTACCCAGCCGATGCGTTCAAGACCGGTTATCTGCGCTACGTCATCTGCATCATGTTGCCCGTCGCGGTGCTCATTGCCTCTCGATTGTTTGTCCCCTTCTTCCGCCGCGGTAAGATTACGTCCGTCTTCGAATACCTGGAGCATCGGTTTGGCCCGCGCATCCGCGTCTATGGCGCGCTCATGTTTGTCGTTGCCCAGTGCTTTCGCATCAGCCTGATTCAATACCTCGTCGCGCTTCTCGTGCACAGCATGACGCAATGGGATGTGACCCTGTGCATCCTCCTCGGCGGCGTCGTGACGGCGTACTACACCGTCGCAGGGGGGATGGAAGCCGTTATCTGGACCGACTTCATCCAATCCGTTCTCCTCACGGCGGGAGGGCTGCTCATTGCAGGTGTCATCATTGCGAAGCTCCCCGGAGGCTTGGGGCAACTGTTCTCAATTGCCCAAGAGCACAACAAGTTCTCACTTACGGAGCTTGGCCCGGATGGTTCCCTCACGCCCATCCCGTGGGGAATCTCGCTCAGCCACAAGACCGTCTTCATGCTCTTGATCGTCGGTTTGATCCAGTGGCTCGCCGAGTACAGCACCAATCAGGAGGTGATTCAGAAGTACTGCGCAGCCCGGTCCGCGCGCGATGCCCGCCGCGCCATGTGGCTCTGCTGCATCATCGCCGTGCCCACGTGGGGATACTTCATGTTTGTCGGCACCGGACTCTTCTCATTCTACAATGTCTTCCCGGACATCCAAGCCGAACACATGCTGACCGGAGTGCGCAAGGCGGAAGAAATCCTGCCTTACTTCGTGACGACACAGCTCCCTGCCGGACTTGCAGGCATTGTGATCGCCGCAGTGCTCGCGGCGGCCATGTCGAGCATGTCGTCCGCCATGAACAGCATTTCCGCCGTGGCCATCACGGACATCTATAAACGCCACATATCGACAGACCGCAGCGAGGTCCACTATATGCGCGCCGCGCGCCTCGTCACGCTGGCCAGTTCAACGATCATGATCGGCGGCGCTTATCTCCTCTTCAAAGCCGACACCACGACTCTCCAGGACGTGTGGACCGAATTCCAATCCATCATTGCGGGAGGCTTGCTTGGCCTGTATATGTTCGGCTTCTTCACCACGCGAGGAGACGGCAGGGCCATGGGCGTGGGAATCGTGTTCGCGGTATCGTTCTCCGCACTGATATCCGCCTCGGGGATGGGGTGGCTGCCCACCACATGGACACAAACCCTCAACGCTCATTTCGATTCATACTACACGGGGCTTGTGGGCAACGCCATCATGTTCACGGTAGGATTCGCCCTCACGCTTCTGCTTCCTGACCGCCCGCGCGACCTCACCAATCTGACCGTCTGGACTCAGGACAACGTTCCGCTGGATTGAGTCATCTCTAGAGTAAGCAGCATTTTCCATCGGGGCACGCATCGGAGTCGCAGCACAGGCATCTCGCATGTATTGATTCTCGTGATTGAATCCCGCGCAACAATTCATGAAGGGGATCTTCCCTCAAACAACACCCTCCCATCCGGCGTCCGCGGGATGGGAGGGTGTGTCATCGCTTTTGCTCGTACGGAGAATAGACCGAGTCATTCACCGCGTGAGTATGAGAGTTCCAGTTACTAATCCAGTGGCGTTCCGCAACTGGCAATTGCCGTCTGCATTTCGTGCGTCAACTGCTTCACCAATTCCGCGTTGTAGATGTGGGAGCTGGTATCCGCCAGAATCTCAGGTGTTGCGCCGAAAATCCGATTTGCGCCGATGGCA
>JBHEKO010000486.1:0-2992 GCA_041859475.1 Candidatus Hydrogenedentales bacterium | reverse complement strand
GTGAAGCCCGACTTCTCCATGTCGTTCGAGTGTAACTGGGACCGCATGCTGACCCATGGAACCGCGACTTGGTGGGCAGGCAACATGACAGTGGCGCGGCGTCTGTTTCCCGAGTTGACGGAGACCGTCGGCCACTATATGCCCTATGACTTCTTCGGGATCAACAACGCCCTCCGCGAAGGCCACGTGGTTATGCTGTCGCCCCACAAATTTAACCGGGGCATGGGCTTTGCCCCTTGGCGGCACATGTCGGAGTACGTGGCCGAAGCCAAGCGCATCCGCGACGAATATGGAGACATCATCTTCCTGGGCGAACGGCTCTTCGGCAATGACGTGGACTTTGGCGGCGCGCAACCCTCGGGTGGCGTGCAGCACGCAGTCTGGCGCGATCCCATCTCCGGCCGTCGTGCAATCGTCCTGACCAACACCTCCAGAGACGCCGTCCCTGTGTCCGTCAAAGCCTTCTCCGGTATCGATCACGCCACGGTGCGGATCGTGTCGCCCTTCTCCGAACCGATCATGGTCCGACTGCCCTACGATGTGCAGGTGCCGGGCGAGCAGTATGCGCTCGTGGTCGAAGACCCCGGCGCCGAGGTTACGCCAACGGTTCCGAAGCCCGTCGAGGTCGCAATCGACGAGCCCAGCGTCATCGCAAACGGAAACTTCGAGACCGGAGACTTGGCCGGTTGGGTCGGCGATGCCAACTGGGCCGTCGACGACAACAGCGCGGGCGGTTGGTATTCGGGCTGGCAAGGCCGCGGGTTCGCATGGAGTGGGAAAGGCGGCGAACCCACCACGGGCAAGCTCCGCTCGACCCCCTTCGTGCTCGACAAGGAAGGGGTCGAGGTGCACGTGGCGGGCTGGTCCGATGAGTGGGGCAAGACCTGGAACCGCTGGAACTACATCACCCTGAACCTCGAAGACGGCACCGAGCTGGACCGAGCCTACTCGCCGAACTCCACGACTTTCACGCCGATGGTCCTTGACGGATCGGGCCACCGGGGCGAACGGGTCTACATCGAGGCCGTCGACGATGCCAGCCAGCCCAGTTTTTCCATGCTGTGTATCGACGAGGTCCGCACTGTCGATCTGCCCCCCGCATTGAAGGTTGCCGACGGCGACCCTGCCGAACGTATCCGCCTCGAAGACGACCTGTACCTCGTGGAAGTGCGGAAGATGAACGGAGCCATTGCCCGAATCCTGGACAAGAAGAGCGGGCTCGACCTCATACTCGAACCCCGCCTCGCCGACAACTTCGCATTCGCGCTGCCTATCGTCGGCAAGGAGGCCTGGACCAACACCGAGGCCAATCGCATCCTCGGCGTATCGCAGCGGCTGACGAGTCACGCCCTCGAAACGGCGTGCTGACCCTGCGCTGGGACGGACCCCTGGCTTCGATCTACGGGGTCTTCTACGACGTTGCCGTCGTGATGACCATCACCCTGCGCGGCGGCCAGATCGAATTCGGCTTGACCATCGACAATCGCACCAGCCTCGAGATCGGCGAGGTGTATTACCCGATCATCGGTGGCACGCAGGGATTGGGAGAGAAGGAATACCAACGTAAGAGCACCGTCCGCACCGTGCCGCTTGGCGCAGGCGCCGACGCGCAGCGCATCTACCATACGTTTACCAACATGACGCCCTTCGGCGAGTTGTATCCGGAGCAACTCTACGTCTATCCCCATACGCTCTCCATGCCTTGGGTGCACCTGTTCGCGCCGCAACTCGGCAGAGGCGTCTACTTCGCGGCCCACGACCCGGTGCGCCGCGTGACCACCGTCCAATTGATGCTCCAGCCCGGAACCGCGTCGAACCGCTTCGACGGCAATTGGCCGCGCCCCGATGAACTCGACGGCATCCCCGTGGGCGTATCCATGGACTTCGTCCACATGGCCTACAACCCGGCGGGCGCGCCCTTCACCGCTGCGCCCGTGGTGTTGCGGTTCCACGACGGCGATGCCGCCGAGGCGGCAGGCTTCTATGGGGCTTGGTTCAAGGAGACGTTCGGGATCACCTCCGATGCTAAGCGCCCCGCATTGCAGGAGTGCGAACGAATCGCGTTCACCGGACTTGCCGAGAAGGCACGGCTCGCGCACGATGCAGGCAAGAACGCGTTGCTCCTGACCGACTGGAAGACCGGTGGTCAGAACAACGGCATCGCCGACTTCACGCCCGACCCCGAGTTGGGCGGGAGCCAAGGCTTGGCCGACGCGGCCAAGGCCTGCCATGACGCAGGTGTCGCCCTGTACCTGCGCTTCAACCTGCAGTGTTCCAACCCCGACACCGAATTTCACAAAGCGCACATGGCCGGTTTCGTCAGCACCGACCGGTGGGGCGTCCCCTTCACCCAGCCCGGCCCGCGTTGGGTCTGGCTCAACCCCGGAGCGCCCGCCCTGCGCGAACGGCTCGTCGCGCAGACGGCGGAGCTGGCCAAGGCCGGTATCGACGGCCTCTTCATCGACGGTTTCTTTACCGACAAGATCGACTTCAGCCCAGCCGGGAGTATGACGGCCGACCGCGCCGACTGGGACGGAGGCATGGCCACGCTGGCCGCTATCCGCGCTGCATGCCGGAGCGCCAATCCGGAATTCAGCCTCGTCACCAACACCGTCCGGGACCATTTGACGACTCTGGCCCTGCCCGCCACGCTCGCGCCACCGCCAGATTCGCTCTTCGGTGTCGCCTTCCCGCAATGGGTGGAGAAGGCTTCGGAGAACTAGGTGCTGTGTATAGGGTCCGCGCCTGATTCTGGGCAGGGGGGTGCATCCGTAAGACTTGTGAGGATTCATGAGGGGGGTCCCAGGGCGAACACTCTGGAACGGCAGCGAATAGGCCAACTGCCAGGTACTTTTCAGCGCTGTATGTGCGCGATTCTCCAGCTCCAATAGTGCGTTCGGTTGAAACTCACGGAGGCGGAAGGTTACGCTCATGGTGCTATCCTGGAAGACTATCGATAGGTGACGGCCCTACGGCTGTTCCACGGCACGTC
>JBHEKO010000243.1:0-15386 GCA_041859475.1 Candidatus Hydrogenedentales bacterium | reverse complement strand
CGACTGGTACGGCGAACTCCGCGTGTCGCACGACGGCGGAACGTGGGAAGTCGTGGCGAGACCAGAGACAATCGATTGGGCGGGCAAGGGATTCCTCGATCCCGTGCGCCTCAAGACGTATTCGTCGATCGTCCAGCGGCTGGTCGACGCCGCGCTCGCGGGTGAGGGCTTCGGCGGCACGGGGTGGGACGGCCGCCAAGCCGTCGCCGTCGCGGAAGCGGGCTATGAATCGAGCCGGACAGGGCGAGAGGTTGCACTGAAGTAGGCCGCACGTGGGTGTCGCTTATTCGGAATAGGACGGATCGTCGGATACGACCAATCCGTCCTATGGCGTTGATCTGCTGCCCGCAAGGGCACGGCGCGTAAACACCCGTTAGTTGATGTACACGCGGACCAAGTCCTTGACCATGTCTTGCCAGGTTTTTGCGTCGGGTGCGATGGGGTATTGCATACCTCGGCGCCATGTGCCGACGATCCAATAGTGGAAGTCGTAGAACGGCCTCTTTCTGAGCGAACACTTTATACGTTCTTCGCCGGGCAACTGGACCACACTCTTGGCCTGACTCGCCGGGACGATGACGGCCAAGCCAATCTCGCCGATGTCGTCTCCTTGCCGCCCCCACGTTCCCATGTAGCCGGCGTCCAGCGAGCTGAATCGCTTTTCTTCAGCCAGTTTCAACAGGCCGGGGGCGATCATGACGTTGTTGAGTCCCTCGGGCAGTTTCACTTGGATTTCGGATTCCTGGCGTTTTGCGTAGCTGAAACAGCGCAAGACGACTTCCTTCTCGGGAGCTTCAGGAAAGACGTTCTTTGCGACGATCTCGACGGCCGAGCGCACCGGGCCCGCGCCCAGCACGCGGTGCTCGAACGTCACGTGGCCTTCGCCGGCGGGACTCTGTATTGGGTACTCCTTGTCGCCGACGTAGAGCGTGAGTCCGCCGAGCCCGCTCGTCTTGTTCACGTGCAGCGCGTCAATACCCCACGGCTGTTCGGCGTGATAACTCACGTCTTTGGCCGTGGGATAGAGCAGGCGCTCGGGACGCGGCAGCAGCCGCGATTCGTGTTTGCCGAAGAAGTCGAACTGGCCCGTGTAGAAGCGATACGCTCCCGCGTCCGATTCCCACGCAACATAGGCGGGAGTGTCCAGGACTGCGCGCGTCAACGCAGGATAGGGCGGCGCAACTTCGCCTTCGGGTTCATAGAAGATTACGACGGAGTTTGCCTTCCCGGGTCGCTGACTAACCAGGAACGTAATCTGTTCTTCGCCATCAAAGCCCCAGTTGTCCACTTGATGCGGGATGGCGCGCCAGGCGAGCCAATGGTCGCCATCAACCACGACACAATTGCGGGGGTTAAAGTCAGGATTCGAACTCTTGAGAAAGGCCACGTCTAAGGAGACGGGCATGTCCTCAACGCGCTCATTGTCACCCGCATTGAGCAGTTTAGCAATATCGATACGCTTTGTGAGGGCATGCCCGTTCAATGCAAAAGAGTGCGCAAACGCATCCTTTGCCTTAGCAGGATCAAGGAAGGAAGCGAGGAAGGTCGCCGCGTGCTCATACTGACCGTCCAAGTAGAGGCCCTCCGCCTGGGGCCACTTTGCGTCGGACGCAAGTTTGGCGCGCACATGCGCGAACAACCGGTCGCGAACAAGGTCCATATACAACCGCGCGCCGCCGGGAGTGTTTTGGATTCTGAGCCCAATCTCACATTCGGGATGGTAATCGGCAAGCGGTCCGGCGAAGTATTGGACCACACTCAAAACATCGTCCGGCAATTCACCCAGGATGGCTATCGCAACATCGACGAACTTCTGGCTTGCATCCAATGTATCGCGAAGAATGTCACCGTACGCTGGGACGAGGTCTCTAAACGTAGGTGGGAAAATCTTGGGGGACTTGAGTTCCCGGTTCAAGGACTGCGTCCACTCGGGTGTACCGTCTGCGTTCAAGTCTGCGGTACGCGTGTCGAACTTACCGTTGCCGTCGTCGTCGGCCCATGTGTACGCGGCATCCGCAACGCCGTCGAGATTGTAGTCGACGTCGAGATAGCCGTACTTAGCCCCAAGCAAGTGGAAACGCCGGTCGCGCGGATTGAAGTAGAGCTGCAACGGCGAGGCAGGCTTGTCCGAGACTTCGACGCGTTTGTTGAATGCCGAACTCGGCGGACCGCCAACCTGCGCGAAGTCACCGTGCTTGGACGCGTGATTGAGCACGCCTTCCCACCGCTCGTTGGGGTCTTGGTCCACATTTTCGTCGGTGTTGCTGTTCAGCTCGTCCCACGTAAGCATGGCCTTGCCCCAAGGCGCATTCAGGGCAAATTCCCGCGTCTTGTTCCATGGAAGCACAGGCGAGGTCGAGATGCCGCGAATTGTGATCGATTCGGACGTTTCGGGTCCGAGGGTGATACCTGCTTCGCCAGGAAATGCGGTGATACTGAATTCGTAGTTGTGCGTGTTGCGGCCATGCGCGTCGTCGTCCGCGTCGATGCTGTAGCGAAGGTTCTCGACGTTCGTGCCCTTCGCACTGATGCGAACCACTTCTTCGCTGCAACGGTCTTTGTCGGGGTCGTAGAAACCGAAGGGGTCTTCCCACATGCTCAGCCACGTTTCGTCGCCTTCCGCAAGCCGGAATTGGTAGAACAACTCGTCGCCGCTGAAGTGGGTGCGCCATTGACAGAGGGGTTGCTCGTAATCTCCGTTCACGCCGAACCAAAGCAGGTTGTCGTCGCCGATATCCACAGCCCACCAAACCGTAATGTCATCCTTGTCGTCAGGCCACTTCTTGTCGTAAAAGATCCCCATTCGATCGAGGTCGTTGTCCTTGTCATCGTCGACATAGTCGGTGACGACGTCAATATAGCCGTCGGCATTGTGGTCCCAGAAGTACAAATCGCTGTCGAAGTCGCCGCGTTGCATCGTGTCCATGTCGCCGTCTTCATCGACAACGCGTACGAGCAACGGCGAAATCGTGTTTTGCTTGTCCGTGTCGAGATACCAAATCTCGTCGGTCTTGCCGTCGTTGTTGGTATCGCGCTTGAGCTTCTCTCCTGGCGCAAGCTGCTTCGCCTGCTCGACTAGCTCCGCGGGCAGAAAGCGCGAGACACCGAAGACGCGCTTGAACACCTCCGAATCGGCGGGTGTCTGCGCAAGCGTTGGGAACGCAACAACAAGCGACAACAGAACGGCGGACCTTGAGTACTTCATCGCATTTCTCGCTCCATGCTTTGGGTCACGTGAGAGTGCTTGCGCCATGGTAGCGTTTTGGCGCGAGATCTGCTAGCTTTCGAGTCAACGGGGATCGGACGCAACAACCGGAGAGTCGTAATGGCACGCAGGTCTATCGCAGGAGTGTTTCTCGGAGCCGCCGGTCTGTTTGTACTGACGTGCGCGAACGCCCAGGATGCAACCTCAGAAGCGCGCAAAGCCGAGTATGTGCATGCGGCTACACGCGGCGCGGCCTTAATGCCATGGCAGCAACCGGGCGTCTCCGAACAGGAGCAGGCGTTTCGCGCGGAAGTCGAGAAGCGCAAGGATGCCTTGCTCGCGCACAGCGGCGGCGTGCAGCACCCCGTACTCTATCCCGCCGAGAGTCTTGCCCTTGCGCGCAAGACGGTCGAATCAAACGAGCGCGCGAAGAGCTGGCTGGCGTCCCAGCTTCGCATTGCCGATCACGTCGTGGCGCAGCCCGCGGGTTGGATTGAGACCATGATCCCGGCAGAGGCCCCGGCCCACGGCTATGGATTCACCTGCCCGAAATGCGTGGGAGTGAAGAGCCAGGAGGCTGTCGGCCATCCTCTCATACGGTGGTCGTATGAGAATCCCGAGATTCTCACGTGCGCCGAATGCGGACAGACGTATCCCGACCCGGCTTATCCGGAGACTGCGACTCTGGAATTGCCGCGCACGGGAACGCGCGTCACGTATTACCTCAACGATGCGGAGCGCGCCGCACCCGATGACCGCTCCGGTGCATTGGCCTGGCATTGGGTAGGCCATCCCATCCATGTTAGTTTCACGGGTCACATTCGCGAAAAGAAAATCGGATTCATGCGCGACGCCGCGCGCTCCACCGCCTTCGCCTATGCGTTCACCGGAGACATCCGCTATGCCCAGGCCACGCGCGACATTCTCGTCCGCTACGCGAAGTGCTATCGCAATTGGCCCTACCGCGACTATTGGGATACCTACGCCGACTGCGATCCCATGTACGCGGCGTGGCACGATCGAGAACTCCCCATTGAGTGGAAACGTCACCTCTGCGAGCAGGCGTACACGAAGGACTCGTTGGCAAAGGCAAGCATGCTCCGCGACTATTGGGGAGCAGGGCGCGTGCATCCCAGTACGGACAGCGTCAGCGGGCTTTCCATCTTCTCGGAAGCCTATGACCTTACGTGTTCGGCAATCGATTCCGCGGACAAGCCCGTCTGGAGCAAGGAAGAGCGGCGCACCGTCGAGCGCGATCTCCTGCTCGAATATATCATCGGCGCGGAACCCTACGTCGGCGGCGCGGACCAAGCCGAATGCGCGAACAACAAGTCGCCGCGAATCTACTCGGCAATGGCCTCCGTCGCCAAGTGCCTCGGCACAGCTCAGATGGCAGCGACCGCGTTGCGTGGCTACGAGGTGGTGCGCGACAACTCGTTCAACTACGACGGGTTCAGCGTTGAGAGCCCTTCGTACAACAACATGTATCTCGCGGGATTGCTGGAAATCCCGGAAACACTGCACGGCTTCGTTTGGCCAGACGCAGCAGCGAGTGGGCGCGCCCCCGTGGATTACTACGCAACCGATTCGAAGCTGCGCTACATGTATCGCGCCGTGCTCTGGAGCTTGCAGGCAGACAGCGCTTATCTGCCGTTGAGCGATACGAACAAAAAGGGGCGTCCCTCGAATAGCATCGTGCAATTGGGTCTCCGCCGGTATCCCGATCTGTTCGCGGGCACGCTCCCGGTCCTGTCCGCTTCGAGCATGTCCGAATATGCCTTGTTCAATTTGGACGAGGCCGACCTGAATAAGGACACCGGCTTGTCGCTCCCGGAAACCTGCTTCCCCGCGTGGCAAACCGCCATTCTTCGCCACGGCCAATCGAAGACCGCGGCCACGCTTGCGATGCCGTTCAATCCTGCGGGGGGGCACCGGCATACCGACAACCTTGCAATCTTCTATCACGCGGGAGGCCGGGCTGTCCTCGACGACCTCGGTTACGTGGGCGATATGCCCGTGAACAAATGGATTCACACAACCGAGAGCCACAACCTTGTCGTGGTGGACGACGAGGCCCAACGCGGCAAGGATCGCAAACCCGAGTTCGTGCTCATGGCCACGTCGCCCATGGCCTCGGTTGTGGAAGCAACGTCGGACGCGTATGCCCAATGCCCGGAATACCGGCGCCGCGTTGTACTCGTGAAAGGGCCGGACGAGCACACCTTCGCCGTGGATCTATTTCGCCTGACCGGCGGAAGGAAGCACGCCTTCCGCATTTTCAGCGACTGCGCGGCCAGCGACACCGGCGAGTCGTCTATCACCTTCTCTGGCGTTGCGATGCCTCCCGAGCCGCCGCTCCCTCGGGTCGGGGCCAGCCTTGCCGCCACCGACATCTTCGGCCTGCGCGACGTGCGCGCCGCCAAACCCGATGGCCCCGCGTGGCAAGCTACATGGCGCGACAACCAAGGCGCGTACCGCCTGTGGATGTTGTCCCCATGCGACCGCGTAGAGGCATCGAACGGGCCTGGGCAGCGCACACTGAAGGAAGCCGGACGCAGGGTGCGTTACGTGGATGCGGTGAGAGAGGGCGACAACGTGTCGAGCGCGTTCATCGCAATTCACGAACCGAGTGTGGATGCGGCAACGCTCCCGGTCGCAGCGGCGATCCAACTGGATGTCGCCACGGCCGGGTCGCGCGCTATCGCGCTGAAAGTCGATTCCTCGTTCGGCGTTTACTACATTCTCAACGATTTCGATACGCTCGCGGAGATCGACGGCATTCGCTTTCAAGGCGCATTCGCGGCGCTTCATTTCGTAGACGGCGCGCTCCGGCAAACGATGAGCGTCGGCGCAACAACGCTTCAGTTCCAAGGCGAAGGATTTGAGAACGCCGTTGCGAGAATCTCCGTCGCCGCGACGAAGAACAGCGAAACTCGAATCGCGGTTTCCGGTGCCCCCGCGAGCGGATGGCCCGCGCTCGATTCCTCCACACAAGCCTTTGCGCGCGTGAAAGTCGATGGACTCTGGACGGGATTCCCCATCGAATCCGTCGACGCCGAAGGCATCACCGTCAAGGACTATCCCCTTCCTCGCGTCGAGGAGGTTGAGGTGCTCGCTACGCGCTACTCCGCGGACGGCTAACCGGCATCCGCCGCCATCGTATTGTGCAGGATTCCGATCCCCTCGATAGCGGAGTCCAGCGTATCGCCGGGTTTCAAGAAGCGGCCCGTCGTCATGCCGATACCCGCGGGCGTCCCGGTCGCGATGATGTCGCCGGGTTCCAACGTAATCGTGCGCGTGATGAATTCGATGAGCGCCGCCACGGGGAAAATCATGTGCCCCGTGGACGCGCTCTGACGCAGTTCGCCATTCACGTGCATGGTCAGCGCGAGCCGCTGCGGATCGGGAATCGTTCGCGCGGACGTCATGCACGGTCCCATCGGGAAGAAGCCGTCGTGCCACTTGCCGTGCATCCAATCGAAGAAGGCGTCGCGTTCGCGCGGCTTGCGCTCTGGAAACGGCTTGTACCGCCGGTCGGAGATGTCGTTGATGACCGTGTATCCCGCCACATGCTGCAACGCCGTGGCCTCGCTCACGCGCCGCGCGCGCTTGCCGATGATCACGCCCAGCTCGCATTCATAGTCGATGCTATCCGGCGACACGCTCGGGATGACGACCGGCGCGTTCGGATGGTTCACCGTCGTCGCGGGCTTCGTGAAGAGATACGGGAACGTCTCCGCGCGCTCAAGCGCCTTCTTCCCTTCCTCCTCGATGTGCGCCGCATAATTGCCCGCAAGCAAGAGGATCTTTGATGGCGCGGCCAAGGGCGCGAGCAGCGTCACATCCGAAGTCCGTATGCCTATCTCGGACCGGACGTCCTCGTTGGCGTCTATCCACTCCGATAAGCGGTGCGTCGGTTCTTCCATCGCTCCGCCCGGCATAAGGTCGAGTATGCTGCGAACCGGCCCCAGCACGATGTCATCGAACATCTCGCGAAACGCTCCCACGGCCTCATCCAGCGGGATCACCCACTCGTTGCCATAGAAGCCAAGTTGTTCCTCGTTCTCGATTAAGAAACGGCAAATCCTCATGAATCCCCCTATTTGGAATCGTACTCGGCCACGTTGCTCGCGGCCGCTGCCTGAAGTCTAAAATCACCTGCCGTACACCGCGCACCGTTACTCATCGCCGCACGTACGACGTGTCCGTCGGCGTCGAATCGCACCACCGCCAATTCCGCGTCCGTCGTGATCGCGGGTTCCGCGAACACCGCCTCCGCCTGAGCCGCCTTGCGATCCACGTCGCGCAGCAACACCAGGTCGCGGCGTCCGTCCGCAAGCAGGATCTCCAGCGCTGTTTCCGTATCGCCCAATACTGCGCCATCCGGCGCCTTTGCTTCGATTCGACGAATGGACTGGATGCCGGAACCGTCTTTCCATGCCTCGGTCACGGACACAAACGTCGACTCCAGCGGTGCGTCGCCTTCGTTTCTACGCCGGACCATCACGCGCGGAATCCATTCTTCACGACTTTCATCATAGGAGCCCGTGACGATCCACGCCTCGACACTCCCCGCGGAAGCGCCCGTCGTGAAGTCCCAATAATTCACACCGAGTGTTGCCGGCTCCGGCAGCAGCTTGTATCGGTCTTCAATCGACCACTCGGCCTTCCAGCCCGGTTGCGCAGCGGGATCGAGGTTCGCATTCCGCATCTGTTCGTTTTCACCGAAAGCCTCGACCGGGACGAGATTCAAGCCCGTCGTCTTCATCGCGCCGAAATGACTCTGCTGAAACTTCGTATGCTCGTGGCCGCCGCGCACTCGAAACACATCGACCACATAAAATCGCGCATCGTCCACATCGATCAGTAGCGCGGTCCGTTCGTAGCGTTCCGCCCCCGTCATGGCTTGACCCGTCGCGCGAATCGCGTGCACCGTCTTCCCGTCGACCCACAGCGTCGTCTCGCCCGCGCCCGCTTTCTGATTCTGGCCATCGATAAGGACCGTATTGTGCGCGGCGGTCCTCGTGTACCACCGTGCGCGCGGCGACTCCCAACCTCCGAATTGCACGGGCGGATACCCAAACTCCGGCATGACATCAAGCCCGTGCGCAAACAATCCGAGGTTCATGCCGTCCATGTGGCCGTGGCCACCGCCTGCGTCGTAGTCGAGCCACAGGGCGCGTTCGTTCGCGCCTTTCCCCGATCGCAAAATCGCCATATGCCACTGCTGTTTGTTTACGCTTGGCAGCGCGAGCAGCGAGCCTTCCCGCGCAATAACCGCATTGACGTCGCTCCGAAACTGCTCGGCATCGCCGCCATAAAAATCGAAAGGCAATCCTTCTATCCTTCCGTCGTTTGCCTTGTACAGCGTCTGCACGTACGCAACATCGCCTGTTGCCTTGTACAGGTTCCAGAGCAAGCGATAGTTCGATGGCGGCAGCAAGGTCCAATTCGGCCACCCCTTCGCGTCGGCGCTGGGTTTCAGGAAGTTGATGCCAACATAGTTTGGAATCGACGCCGCGAAATGGCCGCAGTCTCCGGACAACGGGTAGTACCGCTGAAGGCACATCGTGTCGATGAAGAACCGATACGTGTCGCGCAGGCGCGGTTGCCGCTCAAGCGCGCGCGTCAGGAATGCCGGGTCCGTCTTGGAGTACTCGGCAAGAAAGCTCGCCAACCCGGCTATCGTGAACGACGAATATCCTGCGAGTCCCTTCTCGCCGGTCACGCCATCGACGGCGGTCGCTTTCTCCAACATCGGATCGACTATCGCCCAGAACGCCTCTTCAGGTTCCTGCAACACCGACGTGATAATAGCCTTGGTCACCTCTGTGCGCGGGTAGTTCGAATGGATGCGATCTTGATTGATCAGCGCATCGCGAAGGATACCGCCTTCAATATTCCGTTGAATGTCCGCAAACGTCGTCTTCGGATTCTGCAACCCCACTTCGGCGGCCTTCCTCGAAAGAAACGCCACCAACTCCGTATCCGTGCGCAACGCCTCGAACACCATGTCGTAGGACATGACCATCTCGCGCGTCTCTTCGCACGAATCGTGCCACGTCGACACATACCCCGCCGACGGCGGACCTTCGTACATCACGCCCTGTTTG
This sequence comes from Candidatus Hydrogenedentales bacterium, assembly GCA_041859475.1. Classification (GTDB taxonomy): domain Bacteria; phylum Hydrogenedentota; class Hydrogenedentia; order Hydrogenedentales; family SLHB01; genus JAIBAQ01. Next base: position 6,068 of record JBHEKO010000243.1, on the reverse strand, counting down.
CCGAAATTCATGCTGGGATACAGATCGGCTACGCGGTCCAGCAAAATCGCAGCCTTGCGCGCATACGCCGCCTCCCCCGTAAGCACGTAAGCCGCGCTGCAGATCCGGATGCCGCCCACCACCGATTGCTTCCACTGTCCGTAGATCAAATACGCGGCGATGAATCGCCATTTCTCGCCCTTCTCGTTCACGTACCCCGTGCCGTCGTCGATGCCGAACAGGTGCAGCGGGTCGTTCGGATCGGGATGTTCCGTGTTGAACAGAAGGGCCCGGTCGGCGCGGCTCGCATCGAAGATCCCATGCTCATCCAGACCCGAGTCGTAGAACGCCTCGAAGTCGTTCTTCGGAAACCATTCGCCACTCGTCGGGTCTTGAAGCTTCCACGGGTGCGCCTTCGTTTCGGCCACCCAGTTGTACATGGGCACCGGTTTCCCGGTCACAGGCGAATATCCGTTCGACCACACCATCCACGAACGTTCCAGCGTCGATCCAAACATGAGCTTCCACAGATCGTCGTCGCTCATGTCCTTCCAAAACGCCGCCTCCTCCACGACGCGGTCGCGCACCTCTCCCGCCCACGCCTGACTGTTCACGTTCTCGCGAACGTGCGCCACCACCTCCGCCGGATACAGCACGCTCCGATCCTTGCGAATCTCCTGGGCGTGAGCCGCGGCAATTTCCGCGAGCACGGCCAAACACACTACGGCAATACGCTTGCGCATTCGATTTATCCCCGGTTTGATAGCGTTCACGACTCGTACCAATCATAGTGACTACCTGCCACCCGATCCAGCAGCGGCGGCACAGCGCCTCAATTCATAACGGCCAATGTCTTCGGTCCCGCCAATCCGCACCCTCGTTTGTCTTTCGTCGCTCCCAACCTATATCGTTCCCCCCAACGCACGTGACCGGACTGGGGGACGCGCGCGCGTCCGTCCAAAACAAGAGAGATCGCCCGTGAATTCAGGACTTGCCACAGCGGATTACGTCATCCTTGCGGGGTTCTTCGTTGTATTGCTCGGCGTGGGATTCTTCTACGCGGGCCGTATGATGAACCTGCGCGACTTCTTCAGCGGTGGACGCCAAGTGCCGTGGTGGCTCGCCGGCATCTCGCTCTACATGACCACCTTCAGCGCGTTCACCTTCGTCTCCTATTCCGCCCTCGCGTACAAAAACGGCTTTGTCGCCGTCGTCATCTGGTGGCTCTCCGTTCCGGGGTGCCTTCTGAGCGCAATCTTCATCGCGTCCCGCTGGCGGCGCGCCACCACAACCAGCCCCGTCGAGTGACTGGAGAAGCGCTATAGCCCCCTGCTTCGACAATGCTTCAGTTGGTTCGGCATTCCGCTCATCGTGCTCGACGATGCCTTGAAACTGTTCGTCATCGGAACGATGGTCGCCGTGAGCATCGGCGTGGAAGGCGACGCCGATGTCCTCTGGTCTATCGGCATCTGCGGCATCATCATCTTGTCCTACACCTTCATGGGCGGACTCTGGGCCGTGCTCATCACGGACTTCATCCAGTTCATCGTCATGGGCATCGCCGTCATCGTGCTCATCCCGCTCGCGTACCGGCGCGCAGGCGGCGTGGGGCCCATCTCCGAACACTTGCCCCAGAACTTTTCCTCGATTACCGCGAGCGACTACACCTGGCCATGGCTCGCATCCTTCGGCGTAATCCTTGCCCTGACTTTCGCCACCAAGTGGCCCTATGTGCAACGCTATTATTCCGCGCGCAGCGACGAAGAGGCCCGCTGGGTTGGCTATCTCGTCGCCGCGCTCACGTTCATCTCTCCCCCGCTCTTGTTCTTTCCCGCGCTTGCCGCCCGCGTGTTTCTACCCGGCGTCGAAAACGCGAACGACGTCTACTCCCTGCTCTGCCAAGACCTCCTGCCCGTCGGCATGATGGGCATCATGCTCGCCGCCATGTTCTCCGCCACCATGTCCATGCTCTCCGGCGACTACAACTCCGTCGCCAGCGTGGTCACCAACGACATCATCAAACGCGTGTTTCTGCCACACGCCTCCGATCGCGCGCTCGTAATCATCGCGCGCCTCTCAACCATCGCCATCGGACTGCTGGCGATGCTCCTCGCGTTGCTGTTCGCCCGCGCAAAAGGCCTCGAAGACCTCGTCAAATACATGGCCCAACTCTTCGCGGCCCTGCTCCCCCCCGTCGCCTTGCCAATGGTCGCAGGCCTGCTATCGCGGCGCACGTCCAACGCAGGCGCATTGGCCGGGTTCGTGCTCGGAGCGGCCTGCGGCGTCGCCGCCTATGTGGGCAGTTACTTCGACGGATTCGCCTATCTCAGGACCGTGCCCTACCTGACGTGGATCACGTTGTTGCCCACGGCGACGGGCCTCATCCTTGGAAGTGCGCTCGTGCCCAATTCCGTTCCCAAGCAGGAAGCCGTCGCCCTCTTCCTCGAAGGCCTGAAAAGCAAGCCCCGCGAAAAGGTAAGCTTGGCGGAAGGCGGCGCCGCGGCTATCGCCCTGCGCGTCATCGGCGTTACAATAGCCTTGATGGGTACCACCTTGGTATTGGGGATTGTCTTCACAACCGGGCTCGCCGAGGGCGCACTCTCCTTGGGAGTGGGTACGTTTATGCTCTTGCTAGGGGCGGCCTCCGTGGTCTGCTCCTACGCCGTGCGCCAACAGACACAGGACTGATCCATGCTATTCGACAAGAGCAACGAGTTGTATGAACGCGCCTGCCGCATCATCCCCGGCGGCATCAACAGCAACGTCCGCGCAAACTCCGAACCCATCCCCTTGTTCTATTCGCACGGCAAGGCCGGACGCATCTGGGACGTCGACGGCAACGAATACATTGACTACGCCCTCGGCCAAGGCCCCATGTTGTTGGGCCACACGCCGGGGCCTGTCATCGAAGCGATCGTGAAACAGGCGGGGCGCGGCCTCGTCTACGCCGGGCAATCGGAACTCGAAGTGCGCGCGGCGGAATTGATCGTACAGCACGTCCCCTGCGCGGAGATGGTGCGCTTCAACACCACCGGCTCCGAAGCCGTGCACGCGGCCATTCGTCTCGCACGCGCCGCCACGGGCCGCAAAAAGGTCCTGCGCTTCGAAGGCCACTACCACGGCTGGCTCGACACCATCGCGTGGTGTCCGCCCAAGCGCGGCGAAGAACTCGGAAAGCCCGCCGATCCCATCATGCGCCCGTCGTCGCTTGGACAATGCGAGGAAGACGCGGCGAACCTGATCGTGCGCCCTTGGAACGACACCGCGTTGACGGAGAAGGCCTTCGCCAAACACGGCCGCGAAATGGCCGCCGTCATCTGCGACCCCTTCGCGTGCGCCTCCGGCATCATCCCCGCGCAAAAGGAATTCCTCGAAACCTTGCGCGCCCTGTGCGACAAGCACGGCGCGGTGCTCATCTTCGATGAAGTTATCACCGGGTTTCGCGTCGCCCTTGGCGGCGCGCAAGCCTACTACGGCGTGACGCCCGACCTCGCCGTACTCGCGAAAGCCCTGGGCGGCGGACTCGCCGTATCCGCGGTCGCGGGCAAAGCCGCTCTCATGAAACTCTTCGGCGAACTCAAAACGGTTCACGCCGGCACCTACAACGCCAACCCCCTGGCGATGGCCGGGACCGTCGCCGCGCTCGAAATGCTCACCGCCAACGGCGGTGCCGAACTCGCCAAAGCCCACGCCATGGGCCAACGCCTATGGCAAGACATCGAGGCCATCAGCCATCACGAAGGCGTACCCATGAGCATTCGCGGCGTCTCTTCGCTATTCAGCACCACCTTTGCTCCGCACAATGCCCGGCTGATCACGGATTTCCGTTCCTCGCTCCAATGCGACGCGACCATGCTAGACAATTTCTGGCGCGATATGCACAACCGCGGCGTGCAATTCACCGCCTTCGGCATCTGGTTCCTCTCCACCGCCCACACCCACGCCGACATCAACCAAACGCTCGACGCCGCCAGCCTCAGCCTAAGAAAGCTCAAAGGCTAAAGGACCAACCAAAGACCCAAAAGACTGCAACTCCCTCAAGGATAACAAGGATCAAAAGCGAGCTACTGTCTCCATGTCCTGACCGCGCTCCGCGCCACTCCTGACTACTCTATCCCCGAAATCTTCGAAGCGTGCTGCCCCTGGTGGGTGCGACCCTTCTTCGTGAGCGCGGGCAACACCGTGCCACCAAGCGCAGGGAAGAGATTCGCGAGCTTGGAGAGTACCGCGCGCGAAAACGGCACGGCGACCTCGATAGGCCGGTTCACCAGCACGCGATTGACGATGAGGTCGCCTATCTCTTCGAGCGTCAACAGACGCGATCCCGAGAAGACCATGGCTCCGGCCTCAGTCTTCGACGATTGCTCCAGCAGCGGCGTATTGATCGCGTCGGGACATACGGCGGTTACGGCGATCCCGTGGGGTTTGAGGTCGTACGACGCGGCCAGGGAAAACCCACGCACCCCGTGTTTGGTTGCTGTGTACACCGAGAGACCGGGGATGGATGCAATCCCCGCCATCGAGGCAATGTTGATGATATGGCCGCTCTTGTTCTGAATCATGTGCCGGGCCGCGGTCTGAGTGCCCCAGATGACCCCCTTCAGGTTAATGTCTATCTGTAGATCGATTTCCTTGACCGGCTGTTCGTGGCAATACCCCGAGAGCATGATGCCCGCAATGTTCATGCAGACGTCGATCTTGCCAAATTGCTCGACGGCGCGTGCGAACACCTCGTCCCACGCCTCCACGCTCCGCACGTCCAGCTTGTCCGTACGCACACGGTCTTTCGGCCAACCCGTCTTCAGCGCGTACTCCGTCAACGCATCGACGTTCACGTCCGTCGCGTACACGCGTTCGCCGCGCGCCAGGAGCAGGTCGGCCACATGTCTTCCGATTCCGCTTGCGCAACCCGTCATGAAATAGGCCCGGCTCGTGGTGGTGCTCATGATGAAACTCCCTGCGGTACGCCGAATTGAATCTGCCCGAATTCGAAAGTTGGACGAATGCCCGGAAACAGCCAGTAGGCACTCAGCTCCGACGAACTGACGACATTGTAGAAATCCCCATTGCGCGGCGACGGTCCCGCTATCGCGCGCTCCTGCATCATCGAGATGAACTGGTCCAGGCCGCGTTCCAACGTGTTGCTGTTGAGGATCACGTCGATCCCCGTCTGCTCCGCGTATCGCCGCAACCCTAGAATACGCGACTTCCGCGGCGCATACGAATCCGCGCCGACGCCGTTCTCGCTCGTTACGTACAATCCTTCCGGAGTATGCACCACGATGGAATGATTTCCCTCCGTGTGGCCAGGTGTCTGAACAAGCGCTACGCCTTCCCCCAGCATTACGTCGCTGTCCAACAGCACGACCTTCTCCTCGGGCACGCCCGCAATGCCATCGGGGCAATACCACATGCGCTGCGGAGGCAACAGCGCCTTGGCAGACTCCCACTCCTGCCGCATCACAAGCAGCTTCGCATTGGACAAATACGCGGGAATGCCCGGCGCGCCGAGCCAACGCCTGACGTCCTGCGTGTGCAGATGGTCGTAGGTGATGTAATCGACCGCATCGGGCCGGATGCCGATCTTCGCGAGCCACGTTTCGACCGTGCCTAACTCCGGCGCCATGAGCGGCTCGATGTACGGCCGCAAAGGGCCGAAGCGTAACGACAGGTTCTTGAAGAATGGCGTCTCCGCGTTGCGCCGGTAATCCGTGGGCGACACCAAGAGCGTCTTCAACCCGGCAACGCTCTTGAACTGCACGACAAACATGCGGTTCAAGATGTGAACATACGGCGTGGGAACCGTGCATGCGTCCTTCAAGGCATACCGGCGTGGATACGGCGCGCGAATCAGGTCGCACGAGCGGTAGTAGGGGACAGGTTCCGCAGCAAACATTTCTTCCCGGAAACGTGCCGCCGCCGCAAGGATTGCATCCAACCGCGCCTGCGGCGCCATATGACTCCGCGCACTATGGAAGTGATCGAGCGCGCGAACAACGGGATCGTCCAAGACCGTGACCGACGCCATACCAGGAGCTCCTGCGTTTCGGGCATTATACCGATTGTCGAGGGGACCGCAAGAGGGGAGT
>JBHEKO010000345.1:0-3577 GCA_041859475.1 Candidatus Hydrogenedentales bacterium | reverse complement strand
GATGTCGCGAAGGTAGCCGGGCTTCTCGCCGCGCGGAAACACGCCGAGAGCAAGCACCTTGGTCCTGGGCAGTTTCGCTCGCAAGGACTGAACGATATCGGCAACGCCTTCGGCAATCTCTTCCGGCGTATTGCGCGTGATGTTGTTGGTGCCGATCATGAGTACGGCGAGCTTGGGAGAGATGCCTTCACCGTTGCCGTTGTCGAGGCGATACAGGACGTGCTGCGTCTTGTCGCCGCCGATGCCGAGGTTCACCGCGTTGCGCCCGGCGTAGTACTTGTCCCATGTTGCTTTGCCTGCGCCTTCCCAACCCTGCGTGATGCTGTCGCCGATGAAGAGCAGATCGACGTTGCCCTGCTTGACGCGTTCGTTGAAGGCGGCTTGGCGTTTCACCCAGCCGTCGTCCGTGCGCGGCGCAGGCACGCAGGTTTCGGGTTTGGCGGCGGTCTTGGGTGGCGTAGCGGGTTTCATCGTGGCGCACGCGCCGGTCAAGAGCATGAGCGCGACGATACCGAGATTGCGAAGTTTGTTCATGGTGGACCCCCTGGCGTCGAGTTTCGTGTATTGAGGCTGTGAGGCTACTGGTGCTGCGCGCCACAACCTGTGCGGCGCGATGCGTGCGTAATCATCGCCGGAATCCGGGGCGTGTTCAAGTAACGCGAACCTCGGCGCCTCAGAGGCCGGACTGTTGCACAGGACATCTTGCCGTTGCCGGTCATGCCGGCAGCAGCCAGGCGACACGCGCCCGCATAGGACTGCAAGCCGTCGATCTATTCGGCTTGCAGCGTAAGTTCCGAAACCTCGACTTTCTTGTTGCGCACGAAGTAAGGCGCGTTGGGCTCATCTGCGAAGAGTGAGTCTGCAAGTGGTATGCGCGAAGAAACGGGAGCGCGAAGCAGTTGAGCTTCGGAGATTCGGGCGACTTCGTTCCCGTCGCGGTAAAAGACATAGAAGCTCGTTGCTTTTTCTATATCAAGTTTCTTTAGACCCCAAAAGAGGCTCAGCTCCTTGCCATATTCTCCTGCCCCGCTGTACTTCCTCCATCCCCATAGGCCCAAGCAGTAGAAGTATGTACTCGAACTTGTGCCGTGAAAGCCCGCACCGAACCGCAGCCGGCCGTCGGGTTCATTACGGGCCAATAACGGCCATTTCGATTTGACGCTTCCTGACCGGGTGCTTTCGTGTACTTCGCGAACAGTAATGCCGGATACTGGATGTCCCTCGCTGTCCCGAATCGTGGCGATTACCTCACGACCGAGAACGCCGCCATCCGCCTCCATGCCCATAATGGGATGTGTCGAGAGGACGACGATGAAGCACAGGACGATGAAGCCAGTGATTGCGAGAGTGATTCGTTTGCGCTTTTGCGTGAGCATGAGTACGCTTCTCCGGCTGTTAGTGGTCCTCTCCGCCTGATCGGTTCGAGCGTCCGCGACCCCATTGGGCGCTATTCGGTTCACTATTTGACACTGTCACTCGCCAAGGGTTCTCGATACGCGCAGTCTGCGGAGGGTTCTTCGGGTAGATGGCCCCAAGGTCCCGAACGCCTAAGGAGGTGGCTCATGCGAAAGCGCTTCGCCCACCGCAGCCAGAGGTAAGGCTTCAATTTGCGTGTCCAACGGGTACCGTTGAACACCCGGAAAGACTACGAAAAGCCTGTCGAGTTTAAGGTCGTGCAACGCAGTATACATCGACTTGGTGGTGCGGGGCGCATCCTGCCACTTGCACTCAAATCCAAAGCGTTTGCCTTCGCGCATGAGAAAGAGGTCCACTTCCGTGCCGCCATGCGCCTTGTAGAAGTAGGCGTCGCGGCCTTTCCCAGATTCGACTAGCCCCACCTTGTTTCGTGCGTACGCATAACAGCCTGTAGTGTATACACATACGGAGAGGGGGCATCTCATGGGCATAACATTCGAGCGGTTTTCCGATGCGGGCGCCTTCTTGGACGCGGTGGGGCCGGCGCTGTACGCCTATGAGCCGCACAACAATCTGGTTTTGGGTCTTGCCGAGTGGATGGTGAGGACCAGGACACCGGAAGATGCGATTCTGATAGCGGGCGTGGAGCACGGAGAGGTGCGCGTGGCGGCTCTGGTGTCGAGCCCGCTGAATCACACCAATCTTATTCTTGCGCGGACGGGACGCATGACCGAGGACGACGTCGTCATGTTGGCGCGATGGGTGCGCCATGAATTGCCTGCGGTCACAGGTGTGCATGGAGAACCTGGTGCGACGGCGGTGTTTGCGCGCGAGTGGACCGGCAGTCTGGAGTTGAGATCGACCCGTCAGGTCCGGGTTCTGGCTCTAAACCACGTTAAGTACGACGGACATGACCGGGGCGTGATGCGCACGGCGACGGAAGCGGACGCGGAGTGGGTATACGAATGGCTCCGCTTGTTTCGGATCGATATCGGCATGCCGGTAACGGATACAACCGAACTGCGCAAGGCGTTTGAGCCGCGCATCCAGGCCGACGACGTCTATCTGCTGGAACTGGACAGGCCGGTGTGTATGGCGTCGCGAGTGCGGGCGACACGCACTTGCGACACGATTGGCGGCGTATACACCCCAGATGCGCACCGACGCCAGGGTCACGCGACGGCGCTGGTGGCGCGGTTAAGCCGTTTGTTGTTGAGCAGGGGCAAGTCGCATTGCGCGCTGTACACGGACAAGCTGAATCCGACCTCGAATGCCATCTACGAACGGATCGGATACCGCGAGGTCATGGAGGCCGTGGAGTACGTGTGGGGCGAGGGGTAAGCGGCTTCGCGAGGCTTGGCCAAGAGCCGGTTGGAAGCCGGCGTCACGAGGACAGTAAGCCAAGAGCCGGCTGGAAGCCGGCGTTGCGTTAAGGTCCTTTGGACGTGATATCGAAGGAGTCGAGCAGGCTTCCGTCGGTACGGATGGCGCGAACGGTCATGGTTTCTCCTTTTACGTCCACGGTGCAGAAATGCCAGCACGTCTCCGTCTTGACGGTATCGGGACCCGGCACGGGCACGTTCCAGAGCAGAACGCCGCCGCCCCCGGAGATAACGTGCTCAAATCCGGGCAACTTGTGGTGTTCGTAAGCGTGGACGTGTCCGGCGAAGACGATATCCACACCCTTCTCCGTGAAGAGCGGTTCGAGAAAACCGCGCATTTCCGGGTCGTTGTACTTTTCGCGCGGGTCGTGGGTGAGTAAGGGTTTGTGCATCGTAACGACCGTAAAACGGGTGTCGGGCAGGGGCGTGTCGAGGATCTGTTTAAGCCACGTGAACTGGGGGCTGTCTGGTTTGAGGTCGTCTTGCGTGGACAAAATGATGAACCGGACGCCTGCGTAGTCGAACACGCGCCAATGGTCCGGCGTACCGTAGTCGAAGTACTCCACGTAGCGTTCGGGAGTACCGCCGGCCTCGTGGTTACCCAAACTCACTTCGTAGGGGCGCGATGCCGCCAAGGGCGTGATGTCGCGCAGAAAGGAGTGCCACTGCCACCCGTGGCCTTCGCCGGGCCGTTCCACGATGTCGCCGGAATTCAGAATGAAGCGGAACCCATTGTGAGCGGGCTCCTCGCGCTGAATGGCCCGAATCACCGAACCGTG
>JBHEKO010000340.1:0-2930 GCA_041859475.1 Candidatus Hydrogenedentales bacterium | reverse complement strand
ACGAGCGGAACTTCGGCTCGAATATCGCGCTGCTCGTATTGGATTCCGGGCATATCGCGCCGCACGACGGGGCCCAGAAAGAATGGCTGCGGCAGGCGCTGGAGAAGTACAAGAACGTGCGTTATCGGTTTGCGGTGTATCACGTGCCCCTATACCCCAGCCACCGGGATTTCGAGGGCGAGAAGTCGGTGCTCGGCCGCACCCATTGGCTGCCGCTTTTCGACGAATACAAGCTAACGGCCGGCTTCGAAAACCACGACCACACGCTCAAGCGGACCCACTTGCTGCGCGAAAACAAGATCGCGCCAGAAGGAACCCTCTACATCGGCGACGGCAGTTTCGGCGCGGACCCCAGGGAGATTGAAGGCGGCCTCCGCTGGTACGAAGCGACCGCATCGGGAACCAGCCACTTCTGGGTAGTCGATGTGTCGACCAGCGGCTTGACCTATCAAGCCATCGGCAAAGACGGAAAGACACTCGACCTATACCCGTAAGTGGAAGACAGGCGCCGCCGCGAGCGAAGCGGAGACGGCGAGAACGAAGACGCCCTAGTCTTCGGGGCGTTCGCCGGCGGGGGCCATCTTCACGAGTTTGGGCGTGAACCGCGCTAGGATTTCGACGAGGTCTTCCTGGGCAGCCATGACTTGCTCGATGTCTTTATAGGCCATGGGTGCTTCGTCGAGCCCCGCAGACAACAACGTCACGCCGCGCTCCTCAAGGAACTTCTTCATCGCACTCGTCGTAAGCGTCTCCTTGGCCTTCTTGCGGCTCATCCGGCGTCCGGCTCCGTGCGAGGCCGAGTTGAGCGATTCGGGGTGGCCCTTGCCACGCACGACGTAACCGGGCGTCGCCATCGAACCTGGGATAATTCCGATGACGCCTTCGCCTGCAGGCGTTGCGCCTTTGCGATGCACGACCATGCGGCGTCCCTGGTGCTGCTCGATCCACGCGAAATTGTGATGGTTTTCGATGTCCAGCAGTGAACGGACGCCCAGCGCTTTGGCCACGTGCTTGTGAATACACGCGTGATTCGCGGCGGCATACCGGCCCATCAACTCCATCGCGTTCCAATACTCCTGGCCCGGCTCGGAATCGAGCGAAAGCCACGCGAGATGGAGCAGATTCTTCGGCAGTTCCGGGTGCAACTTCGCCGCAAGTTTGCTGAAATGGTCCGCGACTTGCGCGCCCGTGCCTCGGCTGCCGCTGTGGCTCAACAGGGCGAGGTAGGTTCCGCGCGGGATCTCCAAGTCATCGGTCATCACGTCGAGCGTGCCGTACTCGACGAAATGGTTGCCGCTGCCGCTCGTGCCAAGCTGCGCCCATGCCTTGTCTTTGAGGCGCTGCGTCACGGGCGACACCGACCAGTCTTCGTCCATGACTTCGTGCCTGCGCGGATTCTTGAACGTCGCGCCGACGCCGAATTGCGTTTCGCGTTCGAGGGCGTTCTTCAGGCGATCCGTCTGTCCCGTCAAGGCGTGAGGAGGCAAATCGAGCACGGTCATCTTCATGCGGCATGCGATGTCCACGCCGACGGCATAGGGGATAACGGCGTTATCCGTCGCCAACACGCCGCCGATAGGCAGCCCATAGCCGACGTGCGCGTCGGGCATGAGCGCGCCCTTGATCGACACCGGCAACGAGCACGCGTTGTCCATCTGCTCGATCGATTCCCGGTCGAGGTTCACTCCCCACATGCGGTACGGCGCGGGACCGGACGTGCGTTCCGCCACGAAATGCGCGGGCGGCTCCTTGCACAGGGCTTTCGCGAGTGCGCCGAAATGCGCGTCTTCGAAATACGCGGAGGGATTCGCCACGACCGCGCGCACGGTTTCGCGCAGTTCGCGCTTGCAAATGCCCGCGCCCGCGGCGGATGCCAATGCCTCCGTCGCCGCGTTCAGGGCGTCGCGGTGCACGATGCCCAGATTGATGAGTTCACGCCGTTTCATTCTTGTCCATACGCTTTCGACGCGTCATTGCGCCGCTATAGGGGAACATCATGCGCACTCGGGAGCACGGACGAACACGGACGCTCACGGTCCAAGGCCGGAGGGCGAGAGCGTCTTTCACGCAGGCCTCCGTCTCAATCTCCGGTGAAGCGATGGAGGAAGCGGCTCATCATCCCTTGGTCTGCACCTTGGGCCTGCGATAAGGGTATGGAACGTGGACCGCGCCACGACGCGGCGGTTTGCTCGAGTTCGGCCATTACGCCGGCGGAGTCGAGCCAGCCGTAGCCCGCGCAACCCAGCGCGTAGAACAGGCGCTGCAAGTCGGCATCGGTCCATGTGGCTTTGCCGCGTCGCGCAATCGCTGCCGTCAGTTCCTTTTGCGTGGGTGATCGATGCAAGGGCAAGCGCCCGGATGGGGGCGTGTGCCCCACGAGAAAGCGCTCCAGGCACGGCCTTGCCCCTTCATCCCACGGTGCGGCAAGGCGCTCCTCCAAATCCCAATCAAGCGTCCACACGCGAAGGCCGCCTTCTTTTCCACCGGAAATGATGAAGCATCCATCGCCACTCATCGCGGCGGCCTCCACGCCGTCGGGATGGGCTTCCGTGGAGAACACGATGCGACCCGTGCCAATTTCCCACAACCGAATCGTGTGGTCCGTGCTGCCCGAGAGGACGTGACGGTTATCCGCGGTAATCTGCACGGTGGAGACGCGGCCCGCGTGCCCTTCAAAGGCGCGCACGCAGGCCCCGGTGGCCATATCCCAAAGCTTGACCTCGCCCGGGCGGCCGAGCAGCGATCCACTTCCCGAGATTGCGAGCATCCCGTCGGCGCTTACGTTGATTGCGGTGATGGGGTTGGTGTGGCCTTCCAGCGCGCCGCGGCACGCGCCGGTAGCGATATCCCACACGCGCAGGCGCCGGTCTTCGCCGCCCGCAATGGCGTGGCGGCTGTCGGCCAGCCAGCGAATAGACGTGATGTCGCCG
>JBHEKO010000060.1:0-2783 GCA_041859475.1 Candidatus Hydrogenedentales bacterium | reverse complement strand
TCTCCTTCTCCTTCTCCTTCTCCTTCTCCTTCGCCTTCGCCTTCGCCCTCCCCTTCGCCCTCGCCTCCATCCATTGTCCTGACTACTACAACCTTCGTGTCCGGGGCGCTGATGGCGCCATCGTCATCCTTGACAAAAAGTGTGTAGGTGTTTTCACCGTTGAAAGCGCAAACCTGTGTAGTTATACCGACAAAATAATCCTCGTGATGGAAGGGACAGACTCCAGAGGGTGGCGTCGTCAGCCAAATGTACTTCACAATGCTTCCGTCCGAGTCCACAGAGTTAGAGCCATCCAGCGATATCACCTGCACGTCGCTTGGGTCTTCGTAATACTCATCCTCACCCGCGCTGGCCATTGGCAGCACGTCCTCGCGGGTATTGCCCACTTCAAAATAACCTGCGGCCGTCACAATCTCGTCCCCCGTGATGATGGACAAGTCTCGAAATCCCAATTCGGCGTTCGTCGCGACGGTAATTTCGACGGTGGCGGCGATTGTATGATGGATGGTCGTAGAATTGACGCTGATTCCCGCGCCGCTAACTATCGCAAAAGACTCCCCGTTCACAAAATGCGTATTATTGCCGAGCACGGTAACCGTGATGCTCTCCCCCGGGTTCCCATGGTTGGGGTAACTGCCGAAAAGTGAAGGAATTTCACCCTCTCCTTCTCCTTCGCCTTCACCTTCGGCAGCGGCGCTGAATTGCACCTCCACTTCCGTGAGACCGACGAGATCCACTTGGATCTCGAATTGCTGCGAGGCGTAGCCCGGGGCCGAGACTGTCATGGTGTACTCGCCGGCGGGGAGCGGCGCGAGGACATAGTCGCCTTCTTCGCCGCTGACGGTCGCCCCTTCGACGCCGGGCTCGACGCTGAACTGTGCATCGAGAACAGCTTCGCCGCTTGCGATATCGCGCGCATGGGCGAGCACCCCCCCGGCAACTTCCTCACCCGGTAGGAGGGGGAGAAAATCGACTTCACCGCGCATCTTGTCCCGAATTGCAGCGGGATCATCCATGCCCCAATTATTCAACTCCGCACGAATGGGCGCGGGAGCAAAATTCCGCACGAGATAGCCGTCGACATTGCGGAAGACGTTGAGGCCAGAACCGAGCTCTTCGGTGTTGCCCAAATGAAGGGTCGGAACGTCGGCAGTCTTCGTTTCCGGATCACGAATAAAGATGGCGTCGAAGCGTATATCACGAAATTCGTTGTGGTGAAGTGTCGCGCCGCTTTCAATCGAACGAACGCCATTGTCCAGGCGCAAAAAGCGCGTGTCTCGAACCACCGTGGCGGAAGAGCCGGCTCCCAGGATATTGATGGCCAGCGACCCAAGGACATCACTGCCGCTGAACACGCAATGCTCGATCGAGACGGCTACATTGTCTATTTGCAGCATAATCGTGCTGGCGGGCGCATTTGCGGGAAGTCTCAAACTAAGGTCTTTCAGAACAACACCCTCCGAGGCGAATGCATTTGCGTACGTTGTGCTTTGCATGACGGTGGCTTCTGGATGTTCCGGATCCGCGCCCAAATATGTGCAGAACGGACTCAGTATTCCAGGCGTATCGTAGACACCGGCCGCCAAGCGCAGCGTTATTCTGGATTCCGCACCCGGCGCGATGCCTGCTGCGACAAGCTGGGCCCGGTAGATGGTGGCAAAGGGCTGGGATTGCGTTCCGAGCCCCTCGGTGTCCGAGCCTTCGGAGGAAACGAAGATTTCCTCGGCAAAGGGATCCCGTGCGTCCCGCGGGTTCCAGCCGTTGTGATATTCCTGCAGGTTGGTCAGAGTGTCGCCGTCGGGATCTGAATTGGCGTTCCCCGCACCGAGCGCGTTGAGATCGTATTCCCACTCCCATCCGTCCGGCATGCCATCTGAATCTGTATCGGGATTCTCCCAAGACAAGCCGAAACAGGTTTCAACGCAGTCGGAAACGCCATCACCGTCGGTGTCGAGGGTCTTTTCTATGCACGCCTCCTCGCACACCGCCGGTGACAGGCCCCAAAGCCATGCATTGTGCTCGTCAAAAGTGATCAAACGATCTCCGGGCAATATGGCACAACCCTGAACAGCGGACCCCTGGGGCGCAAGGAAGCGCGTGCGCGAATAGCTGAGCATGTTGCGCAATGCAGCACTCCCGTTCAGACCGCCGAGCAGCGCGAAGGTGCCGTCGTTCGAATAGGCCACGGCCGATATTCCGGATTGCTCATGAAAGAACACATAGTGGTTGCCATCCTGAGCCCGCGTCAGTGTCGCCCTGTTCAGGGCGGAGCCTGCCACAATCCATCCGTTGTCCGGCGAGATGGCAAGCGACAGAACGCCCCCCCCGGCTGCGCTGTTGGACCAGAGCTCGGTGCCGTTGTCCGCTGACCATAACTTCAACAAACTGTCTGAGGCGCCCGTGACCAGCTTGGTGCCATCCGGCGAAAAGCTGAGACAGTTCACGTAGACCGCTCCGGCGGCCAGCGTCCGCTCCACGGTGCCCGTGAGAGTGCTCCAGATTCTTGCCGTGCCGTCCTTGGAACCTGTGGCCACGCGCGAGCCGTCGGGCGCAATCGCCACTGCCAGCACTCCAGCGGAATGTCCTGTGAAGGTCTGCAATTCCTCTCCGGAATCGGCATCCCACAGCCTGGCGGTAGCATCTAAGGAACCCGTCAGAACTTCGCTGCCCTGTGCCGAATAGGCGACAGAGCTAACGTAAAGACTGTGCCCCGTGAGCGTCTGCAGCACCGTGGCGGTCGCCAAATCCCAAATACGCGCGGTTTTGTCGAACGAGCCTGTGAC
>JBHEKO010000624.1:0-3519 GCA_041859475.1 Candidatus Hydrogenedentales bacterium | reverse complement strand
CGAGAATCGGGATATCCGCGAGCACCCGGGATTCGGCGAAGAGCTACAGGCCAAGACGGGCAAGCTCGGGGTGCCGTATTTGGTAATCAACGGCGAGTGGGTGCGCGGCTACGACCTCGGAAAACCCTTTTCCGAAGATTTCGCGCGGGGCCTTTTCGGTCTCGCGGAATGAGGACGCGCCGGCTTAGGGCGATCGGAGGCTTGACGATCGGGCCGCGAACGTTTCGGCGAAACGTCCCCACCTTTTGAAGCGGGGCGATCGGAGGCTTGACGATCAGGCCGCGGACGTTTCGGCGAAACGTCCCTACCTTCTGAGGGTGCGAAAGCTGGGGGACGATCCCGCATCGCGACGGCCTTGTTCTCGTTGCTCAGCTTTAGAAGTCTCTTGAGCTCGACGGGGAGTTCGCTTGAGAACAGGAGCCGCTTGCCTGTCGTTGGGTGGAGAAACGACAAGCGATAGGCGTGGAGGCCGAGCCGTTTCGCGGGATTTGACGTAGCCCCGTATTTCTTGTCGCCGACGACGGGGTGCCCACGATCGGACAAGTGGACGCGGATCTGATTCTTCCGCCCCGTGAGCAGCGTGACGTCGAGCAGCGAATAGTCGTCTCCAACCTTCACGACTTTGTATTTGGTTGCCGCGTACTTGGCTTCTTCCGACGGAGCCCCGCTGTGCATTT
The DNA here is from genome assembly GCA_041859475.1 of Candidatus Hydrogenedentales bacterium. Classification (GTDB taxonomy): domain Bacteria; phylum Hydrogenedentota; class Hydrogenedentia; order Hydrogenedentales; family SLHB01; genus JAIBAQ01. The sequence goes on along the minus strand of JBHEKO010000624.1, from coordinate 2,842 downwards.
TGAGGCTCTTGCTGCTCTCGCGGAGGTGGCTCTCGATAATATCCTCGCTCTTTGCCGGCACCCCTTCAACGACGGCGTAGTACCGCTTTTCCACCGAATCCCAGTTGTCCTGCAGAATACGTTTGACTGCTTCGCTGCGCGCGAAGACCAGCAATCCCGAGGTGTCCCGGTCGATGCGGTGCACGATGAAGATGCGCTCACCGCGATTGGGATTCTGCCATTCCACGTAATCGCGCAGTTGATGGTACGCGGTGACCGCCTTCTCCTTCTCCGTGGCGATGGTGAGCAGTTTCGGCGGCTTAATCACCACGATAATGTCCTGGTCCTCGTGGACAACCTCCAAGAAGAACGGTGGGCGTTTTCCGGACTTGTCCGGGTTGTATCCCTTGATGTGGACCAAGTCTCCAGGCATGAGGGCGTAATCGTGTTTCGTGATGGGCCTCTGATTCACGAAGACCGATTTGAACTTGAGCAGCCTCTTGATATTCGTGCGCTTCAGGTCCGGAAATCGCTCCATCAAGTAATTGAAGAGCTGGACCGGCTTTTCGATGACAAATGTGTGGGATGTGTGCATGGGATATTTCAGTCCGATTCCAGGATGTCCAACAGCGCGTCGATTTCCGTCTCGATCTTGTCGATCAGATCGAGGGCTTCTTTGCGTGTGCGCGGCCTGCCTTCACCCTGGAGTTCTTGTTGCAGACGCGCGCGCGCGCCTTCGGTAGTCATTTTTTCGTAACGTAGAAGTTGCTTGATTCTCCGCGCGACTTCGATGTCCGTGGCGAGATAGTAACGCCGTCCGGCGCGGTCGCGTTTGGGGCGCAGGGGAGGAAAGCGCTCTTCCCATTGGCGCAGCAGATAGTCCGGAACCTCGATGAGTTCGCTGACTTCGCGAATGCCGTAGCGCCGTTCCGGCGCATTTGCTGTTGCCCCTGCTTTCTTCATTTCCCTGGTTCCTCCGCGCCCGCACGCAGCCAATCGGTTGGCTTCAAGTATACATCGCCGAGTTCCGCCTCCGGCGTGCCCGGTTCCGGACTCCAATTGTACCGCCATTTCGCGACGGCGGGAAGCGACATGAGAATCGACTCGATACGCCCGCCGGACTGAAGGCCGAAGAGGGTCCCGCGGTCGTAGACGAGATTGAACTCGACGTAGCGCGAACGCCGGTAAAGCTGGAACTCGCGTTGCTCGTCGCTGTACGGGCGGTCTTTGTTCGCTTCGAGGAGCGGCCCGTAGATGGCGGGGAATGTCATGCCGAGGGTTTCGACGAAGCGCAGATTCTGCTCGCGATCCGTGTGAAGGTGATCGAAGAAAAGCCCACCGACCCCGCGCATTTCATTCCGGTGCTTGATGAAGAAGTACTCGTCGCACGTTTGCTTGTGAACGGCATAATCCTCGCCGCACGAATCACAGATGTCCTTGAGCGCCCGGTGAAACGCGATGACTTCGCGGCGCACAGGATAGTACGGAGTGAGGTCCATGCCGCCGCCAAACCACCAGACGTCTCCCGCCTCGAAATAGCGAATGTTCATGTGAATCGTCGGCACGAAGGGATTGCAGGGGTGGAGAACCAGGCTGACGCCCGTCGCAATGAACGGCGTGCCCTCGGGAATGCGAAACTGCGTCGCCGCGGCCGTGGGCAACGAATGGCCTTCGATAGAGGAGAAGTTGACGCCTCCCTTTTCGATGACCCGCGAGTTTTCCCAGATGCGTGTGATACCGCCGCCCGAACCACGCTCGTAGCTCCACGCATCTTCCAGATACGGCGATCCATCCGCGTTTGCGAGAAATGCGGCGATTGTGTCTTGAACGCGCCGAAAGGCACTTTCAATTTGTTTTGCAGGCGGAATCATCGATGAGAATACGCCTTGCTGGAAATATCTTGGCGAAGTTGGCGCAGTTTACCCGCGACCGGCTTAGGTTCGCAAGATACCCCAATTCTCTGGAAGCGAAAGCGCTATTCTTTGACCTCGTCCTTTGTCCAGTCCTGCGTCCAAAACGTGAGGTTGTTCAGGTTGCGCTTGGCTCCGAAGAAGAGCACCGACAGAATGTACGCAACAACGAACATCAGGATGTTCCCTGCAAGGCCTGCGTAGTAGGAGTCCATTGGCCTCGCGGCCCAGCCTGCGAACCCATCCGGCAAATGCAGGAACGTTACGAGTCGATCCTGGGTAATGACGCCCAATTCGATGAACATCATCCACGCCGAGAAGAGGATGGTGCAGGCCAACGATGCGATAACGGCGCGGGCATCGCCTTTGAGGGTCATGAATCCGAAGAAATACAGGCCTAGCAGGCCACACATGAGGAGCGAGTTGAGCTTGGTGGATGTGTCTTGAAGGGTCTTGCTGTTTGCCCACATGAGCAAGGCGGCGCCGGCAATCATCAACACCGAACTGATGAGCGAGACGCCCCACGCGGCGTACATATAGTGCCGTTCCGAGCCTTCGCGCACGACGTGGCGCTTGTAGATGTCCGTGATGCCGACGGCGGAAATGGCGTTGATGCTCGACGAGAGCGAGGACATGGCCGCGGCAAGGACACCGGCGATTACGAGACCGCTAAATCCTTGCGGAAGTGCCTGGATGATGAAGTAGGGCAGGATGGAGTCCGCTTTTCGTCCGCCCTCGCCCGAAAGAATCTGGAGGGCCGTGGGATCTTGATTGAGCTGATAGTAGACGTAGAGCGTCGTGCCGAGGAACATGAAGAAGGCCCATGTCGGGACGCTGCACGCGCAGCAGATCCAGATTGCGCGTTTGGCTTCCTTGGGGTTCTTGGTTGCTACGTATTTCTGAATCACGTTCTGGTTGCTGCTGTATTCGGTGAGCCAGTTCGCCAGACCGAT
>JBHEKO010000052.1:0-6106 GCA_041859475.1 Candidatus Hydrogenedentales bacterium | reverse complement strand
CCACGTAGGCTTCGGCGAATCGCTCGCGCCACCACGGTTGCGACACCCATTTGCAGTCTATCGGGTTGGTGAGGTTGGCACACTCGATCAACACCTTGGTGGGCACCTGGGTGTTGCGCAAGACCGCGGGCACGTATTCCTTGCCGCCCGACTGGCGAATCACGGAGCGAATCGGATCGCCCACGCTGTGCCGCTTAATCTGGGCCCTTCCAAGTTCGTCGAGGAGTGTCGTGGCGAAGTTGCGGGATAGCGCCTCGTCGCGCCGCCGTTCCGCGGCGGTCGTCTTCGACTCGGGCTGCTCCTGATACTCTTTGTACTTCTGATAGGTCTTCGGAGGCCAGCCGCGCTCGCTCTCCCTGCGGTGCGATGCCCCGGGGATATATACCATCGACCCGCGAAGCTTGTCGTTGAACAACGCGTCGCAGTGGATGCTCGTAAAGATGATCTTTCGTTGATCGACCCCCGCCTTCACCTCGCGCCGGTAGATCGAATTCGCGAGATACCAACGAAGATTCACCGATACCGTCGCGTTATCGTTGCGATAGTTCGGCGTAGTCGCTACCCGCTCATCCTGGTCGAGTTCGAAAAACGTCGCCTCGGACGGCTGATACTTCTGCGCGGGATCAAGCATCGTCATATGGACCTTCGCCCGCGTCTGTGTCTCCAGCAGGCGTTTGATCCGGCACGCAATGTCGTAGTTGATCTCGTCTTCGTAGAGCCGGTAGTCGTGATTGACTGTCTTCGTGCCGGGGTCGCGCCCGCCATGGCCGGGGTCAAGAATGACGACGACCCCTTGCAGATCTTTCGAGCGCACCTGCCCGCGCAGGCGAGTCGCCTCTTGCACTACGTCCTCGTAACGCTGACGCTCGGGCGTGCTCGCGGGCTGAAATCGATCCGACAGCATATCGACCGGAATCAAAACTTCCGATCCCGCGTCGATGTCGTGCACGTCGGTTATCCCGCTCTCGCGCTGAATCAATTCGCATGCCTTGAGAATGTCCGCGTTCTCGCGATAGTCCGTGAAACGCACCACCACCGCCGTGTACAACGCCTCGCCGGTATTCAGGCGGTACGACGCATACTGCTTCTTGTTTCGTGTGACATACCGTAGCGCTTGCGCCGCTTTCCCCAGGTCTTGTTCCTGTTCCTCCAAGGACTCTTCCGGAATCTTGATAATCGGCTTCGGCGTGGGCTTGCGCATCGCCTGCAAGAGGAGCTCCTTGGAAAACAGGATCTCTTGCCCGACGCGCAAAGTCTGGTTGCGCAGCCCATTCGCCTTGAGAATCGCGTCGTGGTTCGTCCCCTTGCCCGTCAACCATTCCGCAAGGTTCCAAACCGTTTCCTGATCGCGCCCCGAGAACAGCACCGTGTGGTGCCAACCCTTATCGTCCACGTAGTCCTGTTGAAACACGGCAAGCAACATCGCCCGCTGCGTCTCTTGGTTGACGGCATTGTACGGAACCGCCACGCCTCCTTTGCCGGCATAGGTCGTCCATGACGCAGGATTGGCAAGATACTTCTTGAAGTACGCCTGGGCGGCGGAGCCTTTTGGGGGATAGCATTCCAGCATCAGGACGCGCCCGCCCCGCAGTACCGCAAACGTCTTCTCGTCAATCGATTCGCGGACATGGCCCGCCAGCCCGCCTTGCGCAGCCCAACTTGGTGTCGCGACTACGAAGACGCTGCAGGCCAAAGCCAAGGAGAAGCGCATGAAGCGTCTAATGACCGGTCTCCATACAAGCAGTAGGGTATCGATGAAAAATTGCTTGCTCTAGCGCAATATATTGTTGCGCTATATCTTGTGGTTTCTCAATTCCTTATACTATCAGAAGGCTTCCCGCCTGCCAAGTCCTTCATCACCCCCGAACCGGCCCTGCATCTTGTGCATTTTGCTTGACCTGGCCGGGGCCGAATGCTACCTTCCCGCTATTGGTCATGCTGGAGCCTGCCTCCAGCCGTTTTTACTGGCGACAAAATGCTGCAATATGAATAGGGAGAACCGAAAATGAAGGCGAAAGTGTGTTCAATTTTGGGCGTGCTGGCGATTGCAATGGTGGTCGCGATGGTCCCCAAAGATATGGTGTCCGCCCAGAAGGATTCGACGTCGAAAGGCCTTTCGACCCCGGACATCGACCTGGAGTCGGCCATGCGGGTGCTTCAGGCTGCCCAGGCGAAGGCCGGCGAAATCGACTGCAAGATGGATATCGCCGTCGTGGACGCGGGCGGCAACCTGAAGGCGTTCGCGCGGATGGACGGCGCATGGATTGGCAGTATCGACATCGCGACGAAGAAGGCAAAGACGGCCCGCTATTTCGATATGCCCACCGGCGAGATCGGAAAGTTGAGCCAGCCCGGTGGCCCGCTTTACAACATTGAAGTGTCCAACGGAGGACTAATCTCGTTTCCCGGCGGCCTGCCCATCAAGAACGCGGCGGGCGCGGTAATCGGCGCAATTGGCGTGTCGGGCTCGTCCGTCGAGAATGACCATGCATGCGCGGAAGCGGGAGTAAAGGCCCTCTAGGAGAGCGATCTTGGCGAGACGATTTGAAGGGCAGACGGTCTTCATCACCGGTGCATCGTCGGGCATAGGCGCGGAACTGAGCCGCGCCTTTGCCCGCGAAGGCGCGAACGTAGCCCTCGCAGCGCGCAGAGCCGACCGGCTCCGCGCAATCGTCGACGCCATCAAGCAGGACGGCGGCAAGGCCGTCGCCGTGGAGTGCGATGTGAACGACCGCGCCAGCCTGGACGTGGCCGTCGCGGCGGCGGTCGAAACCTTTGGCGGGATTGATGTCGCCGTCGCCAACGCGGGGTTCGGCGTGAGCGGCGCATTCTGGAAGCTCACCACCGACGACTTCCGGCGTCAATTTGAGACTAACTTCTTCGGCGTATTGAACACGGTCTATGCCGTGCTTCCCCATCTCGAGCAATCAAAAGGACGCTTGGGTCTCGTGGCGAGCGTCCTGGGCCGGCTTGCCGCGCCCGCCACGGCCCCTTACTGCGCCAGCAAATTCGCCGTGTGCGGCCTCGCCGAGTCCCTCTACTTCGACCTTGCCGAAAAGGGAATCTCGGTCACTTGCATCAACCCCGGCGTCGTCGCCAGCAACATCCGCATGACCGACAACAAGGGGCTAGTTCACGAAGAACGCAATGACCCGGCTCCCGCTTGGTTGATCGTCCCCACGGACCGTGCCGCCCGCGCGATTGTGTCTGCGCTGCACCGCCGCCAATTCGAAGCCGTCATCACCGGCCACGGGAAGGTGGCGGCGTTCTTTGCGCGCCATTTTCCGCGCACCGTGCGCGCGCTCATGCGGACCTTCACGGCCGGGCGCATGGAAAAGGTGGAGAAAGCGAAACGCGGGTCGAGCATGTAAGGGCGCGGATAGAACGGGGTCCTAGTGCCCCATCTGCCACGCCTTGATGGCTTCGATCGGGTGAAGCAGCATTACGATGTTCAATGTAAGGTTGTCGCGAATCAATACGAGCAGAACGAGTTCCACGACGATGATGAATGCTACTGACCCGCGCAATCCCATGTAACGGGCAACCAGAAATCCAATGCTGCACGACACGATATCGCCCATCGAATTGTAGATGGAGTCGCCCGCATACCCCAGGGAAGCGGTGTTTTCCCGGTACCGCTGAATGATCATTTCCGAATTCTCAAGCAACTCCCATCCGCATTCCAGCAAAGTCGCGAGGCAGAAACGCCAGTCTCGTCCAAGCCTCGGGAAGAGCCATGCAAGCAGGCCGTAAAAAAGGACGCCGTGCAAGACATGCGAGAAACTGTACGGATCAACCAGATGTTGCGAGTTGTGCGACGTCCAGACGTCGCTTGTCCACGGATACAGCTTTCCGCAGGCACACGCCCAAATACGTCCTTGGCAGCGCAACAACAACGCTGTTATCGGCAAGAGGATGATCGCCGCAACCCATGGAGTCCACTTAGAATGCAAAAGCACAAGCAGCTTGCTTCTCATGGAGGAGAGCATACGGTTTGGCGTCACCGGAGTCTACGCAGACGATCTGTTTTGGCGGATTGGGTCGTTTAGGTCCTTTTCCTCCCCCACACCCCATACAACGGCACCCCCGACAACACCAACACCAACCCAATCCCCGCGTTCCTGGGACTCTGATAGATTGTCACTACCACCAACACCGCGCAAAACACCACAAACGCCAACGGGACGAACGGGTAGGCCGTCACCTTGTACGGTCTTGGCGCATCGGGCATCGCCCGTCGCAACACAATCACCCCCAGGGCCGTCGCGCCGTAGAAGATGAACGACGCAAAGATCACCATGTCCGTGAGCTGGTCGAACGTCCCGCTAAACACGAGTAGCGATGCCCACGCGGCCTGGATGAGCAGCGAATTCGACGGCGTCTTGTGCACGGGATGGCACTTCGCCGCGCCCTGGAAAAACAGGCCGTCGCGCGCCATCGCGAAATATACGCGGCTGTGCGGCATGAGCTGGCAATTCGTTGCGCCGAAAGTCGACAGCAGAATGAGGATCGCGATGAATGTTGCCCCGTTCGGCCCCACGCATTTTCGCATCACTTCAACCGCGATGATCGTATTGTCCTGCTTCGCCAGCGATGCCATCTCCGCCACGGGCATCACGTAGACATAGGCTGCGTTGACCAGCAGATACACGCCCATCACGCCTGCCGTGCCCAGCCCCAGCGCAAGTGGAATGTTGCGCTTGGGACGCCGCACCTCCGCGGCCAGCGAGGTGATGTTGTTCCACCCGTCGTAGGCCCAGAACGCCCCGAGAAACGCCGCAAACATCGCCCCGAACAAGCCCAGGTTCGTCGTATAGTGCGCATCGGGATTCGCCAGCCACGGCGTGAAATGCTCCGTCGATCCCTGGCCGATCGTCAGACCCAACGCGATCAACAGCGCGATCCCCGCAAGTTTCAGGCACGTGAAGATGCTCGCGATGATCCCCCCAAATACAACGCCGAAATAATTCGCGAGCGTCAAGCCCGCGATGGCCGCAACGGTGAACACCTTCACGCCGAGATTGTCGAGCGGATAGAACAATCCAAAAATGGACCACTGCTCGTAGACGGCATCAAGGCGTGGAAAATGAAACAAGGTGTTGGCGGATTGTCCGAACACGTACGCGATGGAACTGATTGACGCCGTCTGTATCACCGCAAACGACGCCCACCCGTACAGGAAGGCGAAGAACCGCCCGTACATGCGCTGAAGGTAGACGTATTGCCCGCCCGGTTCCGCGATAATGCCCGCAAGCTCCGCGTAACTCAGCGCACCGAAGAGGCTCACCGCGCCCGCGATCACCCAGCACAACATCAACAGCCCCGGCGACTGCACCTGCTCCGCCATCGGCGCGGCCTTTTTGAAAATACCGGATCCAATCATGTTGCCCATGATGATCATGATCGCCGTGAAGAGACCGAGCCGCGCGACCAAACCGGAGGAGTGGACTTCGGGAGTGGGCTGCTGCGTTTGCTTTGTGCTCATGATGTTGCACATGAGACGGGAAAGAGCATGAGCAAATCAATAAAGAAATGCGCGCCCGGGGCAACCCCGGGCGCGCAGAAGCGATGACGGAATCGAGTGCCTACACGACGCGCCGCAGTTTCGTGACCCGTCCGTCGGGAATCCACTCGCCGACGTAGACATTCCCGTCGTGATCCCAGATGGCTCCGTGGGGCGACGTGAACTTGCCGGGCACGCGCTTCTCGTGGGGGATGTTCGGCCAGCCCTCCAGCTTATTCGCGCCGGGCGTCTCGCCGAGGTGGCACACGAGCTTGTTGTCCTTGTCGAAAATGCTCACGCGCCCGAACAAGTCCGGCACGAGCAAGTCCGTCCCACGCTGATCGAAGTGGCAGGGATGCAGCAGATCGTTGGTCACGAACCGCAGGTGCTTACCCTCTAGATCGAAATATTGCAGCCGCACGTTCGCGCGGTCCGCGACGACGATCTCCGGTTTCGCGCCGCGCGTGTCAATCCAGATCCCGTGCGGGCAATTCATCTGACCCGGCTCGGAACCCTTGCCGCCCCACGTGCGAATGTACTCCGCGTTCTTGTTGTATTGATGCACGTAGCTCAGGCCGTACCCGTCCGCCACGTAGAAATCGC
>JBHEKO010000539.1:0-3144 GCA_041859475.1 Candidatus Hydrogenedentales bacterium | reverse complement strand
GGATCGCGATTGTCGGGCGGGCGGCACTTGATCACATTGCAGATGTAGACGTCTTCGCGCCGGAGCTTCATGCCCTTCACGATGATGTCCGTGAGGAGTTGGCCCGCGGCTCCGACGAAAGGAATGCCGCGTCGATCTTCTTCCGCGCCGGGCGCTTCGCCGACGAAGACGATCTCGGCGCTCGGGCTGCCGTCGCTGAACACGGTCTGCTTGCGGCCCGCGCACAGACCGCATTTCGTGCATTGGCTCACGATGGCCGCCAGTTCTTCGAGTGTGGCCGCTGTAGTTGGGTCGACAATGGGCGTTGAGCCTGGCGTCAGGCCAATTGGAGGCCTGGCGGAAACAGGCCGATCTTCCGCGGCCCACAGATCCGGCGTATCGACGGAGTCCGCCTGCGCGCCGCCGATCGATTCCAGCAGGGCCTTCACTTCAGGGGAGAGCGTGACTGTCCCTTTGCGCGGATTTGCGGCGCGCCGTGCGAGTTCGCAGGCATGCGCGATCAGTTCGCTATACGCCTCGGGCATGCTGAGGATCTCCATCGCGGAAGCGAACCATTTACTTCACGCAGCGCATCATGAGCGCGCACACTCGGCGCACAACCACGCCAACGCCAAGGGATGCGCTTCCCATGCATATCCCATGCTGGAGAAGTAGCGCTCCGCTTCGAAATCCAAGTCTTCCTCCTCGGGCGACAGGTCCTCGTCCTCGTTCTCGTCGGCGTTCGTGTAGTAGAACTCCGCGAACCGATTGCGCTCGCGCGCAAGTTTCAAGGTATCGCGCGCGCCGCCGATATCGCCGGACAGGTACCGCTCAAGGATTCGCCCCCAAAGCAGTTCGTCGTATTCGCACGCATCGTCGGGGAGGTAGGAAGAGAGCACCGAGCGCGCCAAATCGAGTTCTTTTGCAATCAGGCAGGACTGGAGAATCTTGGCTCGCGTGTGCTGAACATCTTTGGGATCGTTTTCGAGCGCTCGCCGAATGCACTGCGATGCGCCTTCCTTGTCGCCGGCCTCCATAAGGCTGGTCAGGTAGACTATGGCCGCGCGCAGATACGGAAGCACAAACACCGAGGCCAAGTCGTCGTCTTTATGCGTTGCGAACGGACTTGTCGCCAGGCGCTTCTCGGCTGCCTCGAATGCCTTGCTCAGTTTTGGAAGCCGCTTCTTGATGTCTTCTTCCATCGAAGCCAATACCAGCAGGGAATCGGAATTTTCCGGATCGATTTGCAGGGAGTCGTTGGCCAACTGAACGGCCTCTTCGACGTCTTCGGAGGCAAACGCGGCGGTGCCCAGCATCTGTGCCAGTTCTGCCGGCCGGCGTGTCATCACTTCCGCCGCGCGTGGAGCGAGAGTCTCAAGGGACATCGTCTCAACCTCTTCCAGAATCGATTCGAGCTTCTTGCCCTTGAAGGTACTCTTGGCTTCGTCGCGTATCCAGAACAGGAGGCGAAACGCCGTTTCTTCGGTGAATGGAGCGGGATCATCCAATTCGCCGTCCTCCTCGAAATCGGGGATAAGGCAGTCCGCCAGGGATTCGTTGGCTTCTTCGATGCTGAAGTGCTCGGGGTCCCAGTCTCCCAGCCATTCGGCAATATTGCTGTGTTCCGGCGAATCTGGATTCGACATTGCGGCCACGGCATCTGCGTATCCGCCAATGCCGCCGCAGTCTTCGGGAGGGCAGGCTCTTGCCCCGTCGATGCACAAGGGGTATTCCTTGTCCTCATCGATGGGTAGCCGTTTCTCGACTTCGACGGTGTGAATCCAGGAGTCGCCCATATCGTACATGTACTCCGCGCGATTCCTGGGCTTGGGGAGCACGTCGTCGAGGCTAAACTCCAACTCGTCCATCCATTCGCATTCATCCGCCTCATCGGAGGGACCGTAGGTCTTCTTGCCGATGGTAAACACGTGAAGATGGCTATCGTCCCATCCCATTGCGGCTTGGATGATGTCGTGCAGATCGGCAAGCGAAGAATCGCTTGTCACGAGCACGCGACGCCAAATGGGAGGCGTAGTGCCGTCCAGAGTGATCTTCAGTTGATATACGGTTGGCCCGGACTGCTCGCTTTTCATCGACGTGTTCCTTGTATGGACGGTTAAACTCACTACGCGCACGATCGGCACAATCGGCGCTTAATCTTCTACGAAAAGGTCCTTCCAGGCAATTCCATCGACGCCACCCGTGTGAAGCTGGAGGGCAAAGGCGCCTTCCGTGAGATTCTGGGCCGGGTCGTTCCAATCGACGACGGGGATGCCGTTGATCCAGGTCCGGATGTGGCTTCCCTCCGATTTGATCTCGATTTCGTTCCAGTCGCCGGGCTTGAGCGCGAACGCGGCATAGCTCTTCATGTCGGGTTCCACGAGCCAGCCGCGCTTATAGCTTTCGTAGACCCAGCCGCTGGGACTGGCATTGCCTTGCTTGCGGTCGGCGGGGGCGACTTCGCCTTGGACACCGGAAATCACCGGGTATTGTTTCTCGTCGTATTTGATGGTCGAGTGATAGAAGAGCCCGAAATTGCCTTCACCGAACATCTTGAACGTCCCGCGCACGTGGAAGTCTTTCCAGGTTTCTTTCGTTGCCATGTAGCCTTCGGACTTCTTCTCGCCGCTGCGGCCATAGATAGCGCCATCTTCGACGGACCATTTCTCCTGGCCCCACTCAACCCAACCGTCCAGGCTCTTGCCGTCGAAGAGGGGACGCCATTTTCCCAGGCGGCCAAGGTCCTTCACTTTCATGTTGCGAAACTTCAGTTCGGAAGGCTGTCCGTCTTGCCTCTCACGCACGACCAAAGCGATGTGGCCCTTTACGTAGGGCGTGGCCGGCGCACTGACGCCCTTACTGTCATCGTGGGCGAACGAGACTGTTACTGCGTCCTTTTCTGCCGAAAGAGTGAGCGTGCCCCAGACATCGGCTTTTGGCTTGTACGCGATCGAGAGGCCGCTTATCGACGAGGTCGTGGACCCGCTGCTTGGCTGCAACGCAACGCCGCACCCCAGGATCTCTTTTGGAGCGGTGGTAGGGTCAGCGCCTTCCGCCAGGGGGAGTTTCGGTAATGCGTGGCTGCGAATGTAAACACCTGCAAGAAAAGGGCTTGCGGCAAGAATATCCATCTCGACCGTCGCGTCGGCATATTCCCGCTCGCTG